>NZ_JBEOSD010000003.1:0-129184 GCF_040302735.1 Streptomyces sp. NPDC097619
CTGCCCGCCCTGTGCCTGAGGGCGCTCCGGATCCGGCGCGCACAGCAGCTGGGCGACCGCAAGGCGGCCGGGGAGCTCTGGCAGGACGGCCGCGGCCTGGTCTTCACCACGAAGTACGGGACGCCGATCGAGCCGGGGAATCTGACCAGGATGTTCCAGCTGCGGGCCGCGCGGGCCGGGATGCGCGTGATCCCGCTCCGGAACACCCGGCACACCTGCGCTGCCCTCCTGGTGGTCCTCAAGGTCCACCCGAAGGTGGCCCAGCGGATCCTGCGGCACTCACAGATCGCGATGACCCTGGAGGTCTACGCGGAAGCCAGCGAGGAAGCTGTACGGGACGCCCTCGGCAAGCTGTCCGAAGCGATGGGTGGCAGCGGCTGAGGCGGTTGCTGTACTTCGCTGCTGTACCGGGACAAGCAGAAGGGCCCGGACTTTGGTCCGGGCCCTTCTGGCTGGTGCACTCGGCAGGATTCGAACCTGCAACCTTCTGATCCGTAGTCAGATGCTCTATCCGTTAAGCTACGAGTGCTTGTGCTTCCCGGGGTTTTTCGCCCCGTTGGCCTTGCGAGAACAACAATACATGGACCTCGCCGAGAGACGAAATCCATTAGCCAAACCGGCCCTGACCTGCGGAAACGCCGCTGCGGATGGTTTTCGGGAGGGCGCGGCGGGCGTCCCGTGGGGCTGACCGGGCGATCGGGAGTGCGGATCCGGAGGGGTGAGGTCCACCGGGGCCCGGCGCCTCCGCGCAAGAGGGCGGAGCGGGCCGGAGCGGGCACGTGAGGCGGGGCGGGTCCCCGCGGTGTCCTGGTGAGGCTGAGCCGTCCGGGTGATCCGCCGCGGGACGGAGACGGCTCGCGCCGGAGACAGCCCGGGACGGACCGGCGGAGACGGACGCGCGGCACCAGGACGCGAGCAGAACGAGACGGGGCGGCGCAGGACGGCGCGGGGCAGCACGGCGCGCACAGGGCGAGGCACTCGGCTCGGCCCCGCTCGCGGGCGGTGCTGCGGGCCCGGAACGCGTCGAAGCCCCGGTCCGTGGGACCGGGGCTTCGACGACCTTCGCGCGGAGGCGGAGGGATTTGAACCCTCGATGGGCTTTAAGACCCAAACCGCATTAGCAGTGCGGCGCCATAGACCGGACTAGGCGACGCCTCCAGCACACCCCCGCGTACGTGGGGTGCGTGCAGATGATGACACAGGGCGGTGGCCCCTCACCAATCCACCCCCACGGTACTAGCCACCGGGTGGCTGGGGCAAAGCCTTAATCACCGGTTCGGGAACCGGTGTCCGCCGCAACACGCACGCGGGCGGGCTCGTTGGGCAGGGCATGTTGCGCAGCCTCGTCCTCGCCTCCGTCGCCTCGGCCGCCCTCGCCTCCGGTCCGCTGCCCCCGCTGCCGTTGGGGCTCCTGCAGGAGCCGGCACCGAAGCCGGACCAGCTCACCGTGACGGTGTCCCGGACCGGCAACCCGCGCGCGGACGGTTCGTACGAGCTCACCTGCAAGCCGGTGGGCGGGACGCACCCCGAGGCCAAGCGGGCCTGCGCGCGGCTGGAATCGTTCGCCGCGGAGGACACCGACCCCTTCGCGCCGGTCTCGACCCGCTCC
This sequence comes from Streptomyces sp. NPDC097619, assembly GCF_040302735.1. Taxonomy (NCBI): domain Bacteria; kingdom Bacillati; phylum Actinomycetota; class Actinomycetes; order Kitasatosporales; family Streptomycetaceae; genus Streptomyces; species Streptomyces sp. NPDC097619. The sequence continues at coordinate 1,610 of NZ_JBEOSD010000003.1, forward strand.
CTGTGCACCCAGCAGCACGGCGGCCCGGCGACCGCGCGGGTCACCGGGACCTGGCGGGGGAAGCCGGTGGACGCGGCCTTCGACCAGAAGAACGGCTGCGAGATCAGCCGGTGGAAAGATTTGGAACCTGTCCTTCCGAGCGTGCGCTCCTGACCAGCGCGGATGCCGGAGGTCACGTACTTCGGCCGTCGCGCCGCGGGACAGTGCCCTTAGACTCCTCCCGTGACATGCCGGTAGTCAGGGAGGAAGCGTCGTCGTGAGCAGCAGGCCATCCCGAGGCGCTGCTCGCCTCGCAGCAATACTCGACGCGCTCCCGGACGCGCTCCTCCTGGTGAACGCCAACGGCACCGTCGTGAACGCGAACTCCATCGCGCTCGACATCTTCGAGTCACCCGGCACCGGTCTGGTGGGCCGCGGGCTGCTCTCCCTCCTCCCCGAGTTCGACTCGAAGCTCATCCCCGGCTCCATGCGCCGCCCCGGTGACGAACCGGAGGACAGGACGAAGCCGAAGCGGATGACGGCGCGGCGGACCGACGGCAGCGAGTTCCCGGTCCAGGTGACCAGCGCCAACCTGGAGGACGGCCGCGAGGCGTACGCGGACGGGCACCGGTTCACCGGGGACGAGCTCCTGATGCTCGTCGTCCGCGACCTGTCCGGCACCGTGGACACCGAGGTCGAGCTGGCCCGGTCCCAGCGGCAGACCGAGATGATCCTGCGCGCCGCCGCCGAGGGCGTGGTGGGCACCGACACCGACGGCCGCGTGGTGCTGGTCAACCCGGCCGCCGCGCAGATCCTCGGCTACCGGGCCACCGAACTCGGCAACCGCGAACTGCACGCGCTCGTCGTCCACTCCCGCGCCGACGGCTCGCCGTTCCCCTTCGAGGAGTCCCCCCTCGCCGACACCCTGCGCTCGGGCCGCAAGCACCGGGTACGCGGGCAGGTGCTGTGGAACAAGGCCGGCAAGGCCGTCTCGGTGGACCTGACCACCTCCCCGGTGCGGGACGGGGACCAGCTGGTCGGGGCCGTGATGACCTTCACCGACCGGCGCCCGTACGACGCCCTGGCCGCGCGGCACGCGCAGCTGATGGCCCTCGCCGACGAGGCGCTGCGCGGACCGCTGGAGGAGCTGCGCGGGGAGCTGGCGACCCTGGCCGCCGACGACGCGGGCCAGTTGTGGCCGGAGGCGAACCAGCTGCTGCACCACCTGGCCGCCGGGTACTCGCGGATGACGGTGCTCCTCGACAACGTGCTCGGCTTCCAGCGCCTCGACGCGGGCCGGACCAAGCTGGTCAAGGAGAAGGTGCTCCTGGACGGCGTGGTCGCGGCCGGCGTGGAGGGGGCGGTGGAGCTCATCGGGCCGGGCCGCGCCCAGTTCGCCGTGCACGCGCCGACCATCGAGGCCGAGGTGGACCCGGCCCGACTCGCCACCGCCCTGTCCCACCTGATCGCCGACGTGGCGGGGGTGGACGCGACGGGCAAGGCCCCCGTGGCGGCGGGCGCCGGTTACATGGACTCCACGATCGTGGTGGCCGCCGCACAGCGCGGCAGCTCCGTCCGGATCGAGGTGCGCGGGCCGTACGCCGGGGGCAACCCGGTGCACGAGCCGCTGGTGCGGGGCATCGTGACCGCGCACGGGGGCGTGCTCCAGACGCACGAGGTGCCGGGGCAGAGCGGCAACGCGTACGTGCTGGAGGTGCCGCTCGGCGCCGGTGCCGGGACGGTCACCCGACCCGAACCGGAACCCGAGGCGGAATCCTCCGCGGAAGCGGATGCGGAATCGGGCTCGGAGGACAGCGGCACCGCCGAGGTGCCGGTGGCCCCGGCCGGTGGGCCGCGACCCGCGGGCAAGCGGGCCCGCCGTGGCGTGGACGCCTTCCTGGACGAGGAGCCGCCGGCGGCTCCGGCGGGGGAGGGCGGCGCCCTGGCCCTGCCCTCCGGCCGCCGTCGGGCCCCGGGCGCCGACCTGGCGCAGGCCCCCGTGAGCCCGGCCGGTCTGGCCGGTGCCCCCGTGCCGCCGGACGGTACGGGACGGCGTCGGGGCCGGGCCCTGGAGGAGCGGGCCGGTGGCGCCGCGCCGGGCGGTCCCGGTCCGCAGCAGCTTCCGGCGGGCGCTCCGCAGCCCCCGCGTCCCGGCACCCGGGCCCCCGGTCTGCCCGCCCTGCCCGTTCCCGGTCGGCCCGCGGCCGGCCCGGGTGCGCAGCCGCCGCGCGGTCTGCCCGCGCCCGGCGGGGCCCTGCCGGCGGCTCCCGGGGCCGTGCCCCCGCCGCCGCCGCACGTGCCCCCGCCGCCGGTGCACCCCGGGCCCGTCCCGCCGCGGCCCGCCGGTCCGGCCGCTCCCGGTGCCTCCGCCGTACCGGTGCCCGCGCCGGGCCGCCCGGCCGGCCCGGTGCCGCCCGGCAGCGCTCCGGCGGCCGGGCCCGTGCCCGCCCGTGGACTTCCCCTGCCCGGGGCCGCCCCGCAGACCGCCGCCCCGGCTCCGGCCCCGTCGTCGGGGCCCGCGCGGGCCCCGGAGGCCCGGGCCCTGCCCGAAGCCGGCCCCGTGCCGGCCGCCGCGGGCACCGGCCGCCGCCGCGCCCTGGGCGGGGACGGTACGGCCACCGCGCCGGCCCCCGAGGGTCGGCCGATCGCGCTGGAGCCGATCGGCACGCCGGTGGGCACCGCGCCCGGGCGGCCCGCGGAGGCCGCCGAGGGCCCCGGCACGCCCGGAGCGGGACGCCGTCGTGCCCTGGCGACGCCCCCGCAGCCCGGTCCGGAAGCCGACTCCCGTCCCTCCCCGCAGACAGGTCCGCAGGCAGGCCCGCAGTCCGGGCCGCAGGGCACCGCCGACCCGTACGGCGGTCCGGCCGCCGCGACCGCCGAGGCCGGGGCCACCGCCGGGCGCCGGGCCCGACGCCCGCTGGGCGATCCGGCCGCCGCCGAGGACCACGCCTCCGCCGGTCCCGGCGAGGACCACACCCCGCCGCAGCCGCACCCGCTGCCCGGGGCCGAGACCCCGACCGGGCGCCGGCGCGCCCTGCCCCCGACGGCCCCGGCCTGGCCGGTCCCGGCCGCCCGCACCGCGCCGGAGGACTCCGCTCCGGGCGGGCCGGTGCCGCTGCCCCGGCAGGCCCAGGAGGGTCCGGCCGCGCCCGGACCGGTCCGAGCCCTCGGCGCCCTCGGGCAGGGCGGCGCGCCCGCCGCGCCCGTGCCCCCGCAGGGTGCCCCGGAAGGTGGGGGCCGACGCCGCCGCCTCACCGGCGCCGACGACACCGACGGGCCGGGCCGGGCCTACGCCATAGGAGCCCCCGCGGCCGGTTCCGCCGAGGGGCCGGAGCCGTTGGACGGGCCCGGCGGGGCGGTCGAGGTGGTCAGCAGGCCGCCCGTACCGCAGCCCGTGGACGACGAGCTGCCGCCGGAGCCGCTCGACAACCCGCGGCGGCTCCTGGTGTGGCCCGCCCCCGACGTGGCCACCCAGCAGGCGCTGAGCGACCGCGGCTACCGGCCGGTGATCGTGCACTCCCGCGAGGAGGTGGACGCGCAGATCGCCGCGTACCCCGCCGCGCTGTTCGTGGACCCGCTGACCGGCCCGATCACCCGGACCGCCCTCCAGTCGCTGCGCCAGGCCGCCATGGCCGCCGAGGTGCCGGTGCTGGTGACGGCCGGGCTGGGGCAGGCCGGTCGGGAGGCCGCGTACGGGGCCGATCCCGCGGTGCTGCTGAAGGCGCTGGCCCCCCGGGACAGCGAGCAGCACCCCTCGCGGGTGCTGCTGATCGAGCAGCACGAGGAGATCGCCCGTGCCCTGACGGCCGCCCTGGAACGGCGCGGCATGCAGGTGGCGTGGGCGGGCGCGGACACCGACGCGGTGGACCTGGCGAGCCGGATGCGGCCCAACCTCGTGGTGATGGACCTGATGCAGGTGCGGCGCCGTCGGGCCGGGATCGTGGACTGGCTGCGCTCGCACGGGCAGCTCGACCGGACCCCGCTGGTCGTCTACACCTCGGTGGACATCGACAAGACGGACCTGTCCGGGCTGGGTTCGGGCGAGACCGTGCTGTTCCTGGCCGAGCGCGCCACCACCACGGAGGTGCACGGCCGCATCGTGGACCTGTTGGCGAAGATCGGCACCCGTTAGCCACTCTTGCGGCATGGCGATCACCGACGACACCGGCAGCACCGGCCGCCGCGGGGGCACCCGCGGCGGCGGTGCCGACGGCACCGAGCACACCGTCCCCGCCGACGACGGGGAGGTCACCCTGCTCATCGCCCGTCAGGTGGAGCCGGGGTACGAGCACTCCTTCGAGGAGTGGGCGCGGGGCATCCTCGACACGGCGGCCGGGTTCTCCGGGCACCTGGGGTACGGGCTGTTCCGCCCGGCGGCTCCCGGGGCCCCGTGGTTCCTGGTGCACCGCTTCCGCGATCAGGCGGCCTTCGCGGCCTGGCAGGACTCCCCGGAGCGGGCCGCGTGGTTCGCGCGCTGCGAGGGCCACCACCACACGGAGATAGCCCGGCGGGAACTGACCGGCATGGAGACGTGGTTCGCGAAGCCCGGCACGACCCGGCCCGCGCCGCCGCGGTGGAAGATGGCGATCAGCTCGGGGCTGGCGATCTTCCCGATCTCGCTGGCGGGCAACGCCCTGCTCGGCCCGTTCCTGCTGGACCTGCACCTGGTGTTGCGCACGGCGGTGTTCGCGGCGGTGTTCAGCACCCTGATGACGTACGTGGCGATGCCGCTGGTCAGCAGGGCGCTGCGGAACTGGCTCTCCCCGTCGGGCTGACGGCTTCCGTCCGGGACCAGGAATCCGGGACGGGGGTCCGCGCCGGGGATGCGGGACGAGGGATCCGGGACGGGTCCCGGTACCGCGCCCGAGGGTGCGGTACCGGGAGCGGGGCGGCTCAGCCCAGCTTCGTGACGTCCAGGGCGCCGTCCGCGTACCGCTTGCGCAGGACCTTCTTGTCGAACTTGCCCACGCTGGTCTTGGGGACCTCGACGATGCGGGCCCAGCGCTCCGGCAGCTGCCACTTGGCGATGCTCTGTCCGAGGAAGGCGTGCAGGGCGGCGTAGTCGGTCTCGGCGCCCTCCTTGAGGACGACGGTGGCAAGCGGGCGTTCGCCCCACTTGTCGTCGGGCACGGCGACCACGGCGGCCTCGGCCACGTCGGGGTGGGCCATGAGGGCGTTCTCCAGCTCCACGCTGGAGATCCACTCGCCGCCGGACTTGATGACGTCCTTGGCCCGGTCGGTGAGGGTGAGGTAGCCGTTCGCGCTGATCACGCCGACGTCGCCGGTCCTGAGCCAGCCGTCCGGGCTGAACTTGTCCTCGGGGCGCAGCGGCTCGGCGCCGTCCCCGCCGTAGTAGGCGGCGGCGATCCAGTTGCCGCGGACCTCCAGCTCGCCCGCGGACTCGCCGTCCCAGGGGAGGACGTCGCCGGCGGGGCCGACCAGTCGGGCCTCGACCCCGGCGGGGAAGCGGCCCTGGGTGATGCGGTAGGCGCGCTCCTCGCTCTCGGCGAGGCCGGCCGGGGGGTGCGCCATGGTGCCCAGCGGGGAGGTCTCGGTCATGCCCCAGGCGTGCACCACGCGGACGCCGAGCTTGTCGTAGGCGTCCATCAGGGAGGGGGGACAGGCGGCGCCGCCGATGGTGACGTGCTTCATGGCGGAGATGTCGCGCGGGTTCGCGGCGAGTTCGCCGAGGAGGCCCTGCCAGATGGTGGGCACGGCGGCGGCGTACGAGGGCTGCTCGCGCTCGATCATCTCGGCGAGCGGGGCGGGCTGGAGGAAACGGTCCGGCATGAGCATGTTGATGCCGGTCATGAACACCGCGTGCGGCAGGCCCCAGGCGTTCACGTGGAACTGGGGGACCACGATCAGCGCGGTGTCGGCGGCGGTGAGGCCCATCGACTCGGTCATGTTGACCTGCATGGAGTGCAGGTAGATGGAGCGGTGGGAGTAGACCACGCCCTTGGGGTCGCCGGTGGTGCCGGAGGTGTAGCACATGGCGGCGGCCTGGCGTTCGTCCAGCTCGGGCCAGGGGTAGTCGCCGTCCTGGGCGGCCAGCAGCTCCTCGTAGTCGTGCACCCGCACGTCGAGCCCGTCGAGGGCCGAGCGGTCGCCGGGGCCGGAGACGACCACGTGCTCCACGGTGGGCAGGTGCGGCAGCAGGGGGGCGAGCAGCGGCAGCAGGGTGCCGTTGGCGATGACCACCTTGTCCACGGCGTGGTTCACGATGAAGACGAGCTGCTCCGGGGGGAGCCGCAGGTTCAGGGTGTGGAGCACGGAGCCCATGGCGGGGATGGCGAAGTACGCCTCGACGTGCTCGGCGTTGTTCCACATCAGGGTGGCGACGCGGTCCTCGGGGCGGACCCCGAGGACGTCGCGCAGGGCGTGGGCCAGCTGTCCGGCGCGGACGCCGATCTCGGCGAAGCTCCGGCGGTGCGGCTCCGGCGCTCCGGTCCAGGTGGTGACCTGTGACCGGCCGTGGATCCTCATCCCGTGCTGGAGGATGCGGGTCACGGTCAGCGGTACGTCCTGCATGGTGCTCAGCAAAGCGTCCTCCCGATGGGCGCTGCGCGGCGGCAAAGGATGCTGCCGATTCTGCGCGGGCCCCGGCCCCCTGTCACTACCCGGGAGTACAAACGCTGCCAGTGATTCCTGTCAGCGTCCGGGCGCGGGGGCCGATCGCGGAGCGGGAGGGCTCTGAGGGGGTCGCGGGGGAGGTGGTGCACGCGGGGGGAGGGAGGAGGGCCGAGGAGGAGGACCGTTACGGCCGGTGGGGGCGGTGGGGGCGGTGGGTCAGCGGAGCTCGGCGGGGCGCAGTTCCGGGTCCTCGCGGAGCTTGCCGAGGGCGCGGGAGACGGCGCTCTTGACCGTGCCGACGGAGACGCCGAGCAGCTCGGCGGTCTGGGCCTCGCTGAGGTCCTCGTAGTACCTGAGGACGACCATGGCCCGCTGGCGGTCCGGGAGCCGGAGGACGGCGCGCCACATGGCGTCCCGCAGCACCTGGGCCTCGGCGGGGTCGGTGTGGGGCACCCCTTCGGGCTCGGGGAGCTCCTCGCAGGCGAACTCGTCCACCCGGCGCTTGCGCCACTGGGAGGTGCGGGTGTTGACCAGGGCCCGGCGGACGTACCCGTCGAGGGCGCGGTGGTCCTCTATTCGGTCCCAGGCCACGTAGGTCTTGGCCAGGGCGGTCTGCAGGAGGTCCTCGGCGTCGCAGGGGTTGGCCGTGAGGGAACGCGCGGTCCGCATGAGGGCCGTGCCGCGGGTCCGGACGTACGCGGAGAACGTCGGGTACGTCCTCGGGTACGACGGGGCGGACGGGAGGGTGCAGACAGGCGTGGTCATGGCTCCACGCTAGAAGCGCGGACGGCCCCGGGGTATCGGTCCCAGGTGCCGACAACGCATCCCCCTCAGGTTGTACGGGTGGGGTCCGCCCCACCTCCTGAAGAAGGAGAGGGGTCTTCACGCACCGTCCGCTCCCAGGATCAGACCGGAGGTGGGGACGCCCGTGCCGGCCGTGACGAGCACCCGGGAAGCGCCCGCGACCTGGTTGACGGAGGTTCCGCGGAGCTGTCGCACCGCTTCCGCGATGCCGTTCATACCGTGGAGGTACGCCTCTCCGAGTTGGCCGCCGTGCGTGTTGAGCGGGAGGGCGTCGGCGGCCACGAAATCGGCGGCTTCACCGGGCTTGCAGAAACCGAACTCTTCCAACTGCATCAGGACGAAGGGGGTGAAATGGTCGTAGAGGATGCCCACGTCGATGTCGGAGGGGCGCAGTCCGCTGGTCCGCCAGAGTTGCCGAGCCACGACGTCCATCTCCGGCAGTCCGGTGAGGTCGTCCCGGTAGAAGCTCGTCATGGCCTCCTGGCCGCGCCCGGCCCCCTGCGCGGCGGCGGTGATGACGGCGGGCGGGCGGCGCAGGTCACGGGCGCGTTCGGCGGTGGTGACGACGAGGGCCTGGCCGCCGTCGGTCTCCTGGCAGCAGTCGAGCAGGCGCAGCGGTTCCACGATCCAGCGGGAGGCGGCGTGGTCGGCGAGCGTGATGGGTTTGCCGTGGAACCAGGCGGCGGGGTTGTTCGCGGCGTGCCGGCGGGCGGTGACGGCCACATGTCCGAGGGCTTCCGGGGTGAGGCCGTGGGCGTGCAGGTACCGCTGGGCGGTCATGGCCACCCAGGAGGCGGGGGTCAGCAGCCCCCAGGGCAGCGACCAGCCGAGGGCCGCGCCCTCGGCGGACGGCTCGCGGCGCTGGACGCCGGAGCCGAAGCGGCGGCCGGAGCGCTCGTTGAAGGCGCGGTAGCAGACCACGACCTCGGCGACCCCGGTCGCGACGGCGAGCGCGGCCTGCTGCACGGTCGCGCACGCCGCCCCGCCGCCGTAGTGGATCCGCGAGAAGAAGGACAGCTCCCCGGCTCCGATGGCCTGGGCCACCGTGATCTCGGGGCTGGTGTCCATGGTGAAGGTGACCATGCCGTCCACGTCGGCGGGGGTCAGCCCGGCGTCGTCGAGGGCGGCGTGCACGGCCTCGACGGCGAGGGTGAGTTCGCTGCGGCCGGAGTCCTTGGAGAACTCGGTGGCGCCGATTCCGGCGATGGCGGCCCGGCCGCCGAGGGAGTCCCGGTTGCGGACGCTCATCGGGCTTCCTCCGGGGAGTCGTGCCGGGCGGGGGTCGGGAGGTCGGCGGTGACGGTGCCCGTGACGTGCCGGCCGAGTCCGTTGGCTCCCATGACGCCGATCTCCACGGTGTCCCCGGTGCGGGACAGGACGGTGCCGGTGAGCGTCATGGTGTCCCCGGGGTAGTTGGGCGCGCCGAGCCGGATGGCGACCTTGCGGAGCACCGTGCCGGGGCCGAGCCGGTCGGTGACGTACCGGCCGACCAGGCCGTTCGTGGTCAGGATGTTCATGAACACGTCCGGGGAGCCCTTCTCCCGGGCCAGTTCCGCGTCGTGGTGCACGTCCTGGTAGTCGCGGGAGGCGATGGCCCCGGCGACGATCAGGGTGCGCGTGACCGGTATCTCCAGCGGTGCCAGCGCCTCGCCGACTGCGGGGTTCATGCGGTGTCCTCCGGTACGCGGGCGGGGTCGTGGGCGTGGACCGGGAAAGGGCCCGGGTCCGGGGCGGTGAGCACGGTGCCGAGTTCGTCGAGGAGCTCGGGGGCGCCGCCCAGGTGGGCGTCGAGCTGCCGGCCCCACAGGAAGTGGCGGTGCACCGGGTGGTCCACGTCCGCGCCCGCGCCGCCGTGCAGGTGCTGGCCCGCGTGCACCACCCGCTTGCCCGCCTCGGCGGCCCACCAGGCGGCGGTGAGCGCGTGCGGTCCGGCGGGGAGGCCGGCGTCGGTCCGCCAGGCCGCCTCGTAGGCGGTGACCCGGATGGCCTCGGTGTCCATGTGCGCGTCGGCCGCGCGGAGCAGCACCGCCTGGTTGGTGGAGAGGGGGCGCCCGAACTGCTCGCGGGTGGAGGTGTACGCCACGGCCCTGGCCAGCGATCCGGCGCAGACCCCGGCCTGGAGCCCCGCGAAGGCGATCCGGGCGGCGGCCAGCACCCGACGGTACGGCTCGGCACCGGCCGCGGGGCTGCCGACGCGTTCCGCCTCGGCCCCGGCCAACTCCAGCCGCCCCGCCGACCAGGGCGCGGTGGTCTCCACCGCCTCGGTACGGACCCCGGGGGCGTCGGTGCGGACCAGCCACAGGGCCCGGTCGGTGTCGGGCACGAGGACGTGCGTGGCGTCCCGCAGCCACGGGACCAGCGGCAGGGTGCCGTGCAGCCGGGCCCGGGGGGCGGGGGCGGAGCCGGCCGCGAGGGTCCGGCGATCGGGACCGGAATCCTCGGCGGGGGCCTCCGCGGCGGCCGTCGCGGCGCGGGGTTCGGCAAGGTGGTCGGCGAGGGGGTCCGCGCCGGGTCCGTCGAGGGGGTCGGCGCGGACGCGGCCGCGGTCGGGGAAGGCGCCGGTGGCCACGGAGGTGCCCGCGTACAGCTCGGACAGCAGCCGGGCGCGCTGCTCGTCGCTGCCGTGGACGCCGATCGCGTGCGCCCCGTACACGCAGGTCGCCGCGTACGGCACCTGTGCGGTGACGCGGCCCTGCTCCTCCAGCAGGAGCACGAGGCCGAGCAGTCCGACCTCTTCGACGGCGGCGACGAGCCCGGCCCCCGCGAGGGCCTTCCACAGCTCGGCGTCGCTGCCGGTGCCGGCGGCGGCGAGCCGTTCGTGGGTGGAGAGGTCGGTGAAGATGCGGGCGGCGAGGGCGGCGGCGGCCGCCTGGTCCTCGGTGGGACGGAAGTCCATATCAGCTCACGCTCCCCCGGAAGACGGGCAGTTCGAGGTCCTCGTCCACGCGCTGGAACTCCAGCCGCACCGGCATCCCGATGCGCACCTCCTCGGGCCGCACCCCGGTGACCCCGCTGATCATGCGGACCCCTTCGGCCAGCTCGACCAGGGCCACGGCGTACGGCGGGTCGAAGGCGGGGAACGGCGGATGGTGCATGACCACGTAGCTGAAGACCGTGCCCTCGCCCGCGGACTCCACCGTGTCCCACTCCCGGCTCCCGCAGGCGTTGCAGCCGGGCAACCAGGGGAACCGGAGGGTGGTGCAGCGGGTGCAGCGCTGGATCAGCAGCCGGTGCCGGGCCACGCCTTCCCAGAACCCCTCGTTGTCGCGGTTGGTCACGGGGCGGGGACGTCGGGGACGCGGGGCGGTGGTCGGAGCGGAGCTCGCGGTCCCGTCCGGGCCCGGGGCCGGGGTCGCGGTACCGGTCGGGGGCTCCGCCGGGGCCGGGGCGGCGGGGCGGCGCGCGGGCGCGTACTTGAGGATCCGGAAGCGGTGCGTCCCGGCCCGCTCCCCGTCCGCGCGGACGTCCATCCGCGTGGTCACGAAGTGGCCGGTGCCCAACTTGGTGGTCTTGCGCGGGGAGACCGACTCGATGACCGCGTCGAAGGTGATCTCGTCCCCGGGCCGCAGCGGCCGCAGGTACTCCTGCTCGCAGTCGGTGGCCACCACGGAGGTGTACCCGGCCCCGTCGAGGAGTCCGAGGAGTTCGTCGTAGCGGGTGGCGCGGCCGGTACCGTCCCCGTGGCCCGAGAGCCCGCCCATGGTCCACGCCTGGAGCATGGTGGGCGGAGCGACCGCTTCCGGTCCGGTGTAGGCCGGATGCCCGTCGCCCATCGCCTCGCACCAGTGCCGGATCATGGCCGTGTTGACCGGGTCCTTCCCGCGCCCCCCGATCGCCGCCGGCTCGCCCTCGAAGGCCCGCAGCCGCTCGTGGAACGGATCGGCCGCCGACTCCGGGCCCGTCTCGGCCGGGGCAGGGACGGGTGCCCCCGATGCCTGTGCTGTCCGCGTTGCCCGCGCCGCCTGCACAGCCTGCCTTGCCCCCGCTGCCTCCGGACGGCCTTCCGCGGCCGCGCGCTCGCTCACCGCTTCCTCCCCTTCATGCCGAGCCGCATCATCGCGACGATCTCCCGCTGGACCTCGCTGACCCCGCCGCCGAAGGTGTTGATCTGCGCGGCCCGGTTCATCCGCTCCAGCTCCCCGTCCCCGAAGGCCCCGGGGGAGCCGGCGCGCAGGGTCGCGGTCTCTCCCACCGCCTCCTGGCACATCCGGTACACCTCGACGGTGCTCTCGGTGCCGAGGAACTTGACCCCGCTCGCGTCGCCGGGGGCCAGGGTGCCGTCCGCCACGTCTTGGACGAGTCGCCAGTTGAGGAGGCGGACGGCGGCCAGCCGGGCATGGGCCTCGGCGAGCCGGGACCGCACCCACGGCCGGTCGGCGGGGCGCGCGCCGGTGATCGGGTCGGGGGTGCGCGCGTGCGCCAGGGCCCCGTCGAAGAACTCCTCCGCCTGCATCCCGATGGCGGCGAGGGCGACGCGCTCGTGGTTGAGCTGGTTGGTGATCAGGCCCCAGCCGCCGTGTTCGGGGCCGACGAGGTGTCCGGCCGGCACCCGGATGCCGTCGTAGTAGGTCGAGGTGGTGGTGAGTCCGCCGACCGTCTCGATAGGCGTCCAGGAGAACCCGGGGGAGGACGTGGGCACCAGGACGATCGAGATGCCCTTGTGCTTGGGGGCCTCCGGATCGGTGCGGCAGGCCAGCCAGATCCAGTCGGCGTTCTGGGCGTTCGAGGTGAACACCTTCTGCCCGTCCACCACCCATTCCCCCGCCTCGCGGACGGCCCGGGTGCGGAGCGAGGCCAGGTCGGTACCGGCGCCGGGTTCGGAGTAACCGATCGCGAAGACCAGCTCACCGCGGAGGATCCGGGGCAGGAAGAACTCCTTCTGCTCCGGGGTGCCGTACTTCATGAGGGTCGGCCCCACGGTGTTGAGGGTGACCATCGAGACGGGCGCGCCGGCCCGGTACGCCTCGTCGAAGAAGACGAACTGCTCGTCCGCGCCACGGCCGCGGCCCCCGTACTCCTCGGGCCACCCGAGGCCGAGCAGGCCGTCGGACCCGATCCGGCGGAGCAGGGCGCGCTGGTCGGCCGGGTCCTCGGGAGGTCCGTCCGGCATCAGCTCTCGGAAGTACGAGCGCAGCTCGGCGCGCAGCCGCAACTGGCTCTCGGTCGGGGCGAGGTGCACGGCGGGCTGCCTCCTGGCGGGGCTCCGGTGATGTTTTCTGACTGTCCGTCAGATCGAGCGCCGCTGTCAAGGTGCGGGACCCGCCCCCGCACGGCGGAACGCCCGCACGACGGGACCCCAGCCGGTCCGGTCGTACGGGCGTTCCGTGGGAGCCGCGGACTACCACCAGGGGTGGAAGTTGACCGCCACGTTGGTGTTGGACTGGTCGATGGCCGTGAACGCCGATCCGTTGACCTGGGCGGTGTTGTTCTGGTTCGAGGCCCCGGAGCCCGTCGCGACCTGCTGGGAGGTCGAGGAGTTCCCGTGGTTGTTGCCCCCGACACCGCTGCCGACGATGCCGGCGACGCTCGCGTTCGATCCGTCGTTCGCGAACGATCCCCAGCCGTCGTCCGCCTGCGCCACACCGGAGAACAGGGCGGCGGCGAGGGGGAGCGAGGCGACGGCGGCGATGACGCGGGCGGTACGGACGAGTGCCATGTGCGAATTCCTTCCGAGTTCAACTTGGCTGTTTCTCAAGACAGTTGGCCGACCGCTTGAGGTTCTGTTCGTGCTCGACGTCGTGACACCAGAGTTGCCCACCGAATCCCCGGCGAACCACCCCCCAGCGGACGATTCCCCCGCAAGCATGAGCATCTTCGGATAAACCCCGGTCACGCCCCCAAAGGCGCAGATCAGAGCGCCTGAACGCCGAAAAACGGTCCGCCGCAAGGGCTGAACCGTTCCGCCACATCCCCGGGCCCCGACCCTCGGTCCGGACCCGCCCCGCACCCCCTCGCGCTCCCGCGCCCACACCCCCGGCGGCCGCCCCGCACCGCACCCCCAAGCACTGCGCCCCCCGTACGCCCCCGGCGCTCACGACACCGGCGCCCGTACGCGCTCCGTCGACCTCTCCGACTCCGACTCCGACTCCGACTCCGACACCCCCGGCACGGTCGGCTCATCAGCCCGTCGACTGGTCTGCCTGTCCGTTGTTCCGCCTGTCCGTCGGTCTGCTGGTCCGTCGGTCGACTCGTCAAGCGTTCGGGTCATCGGGGATTCGGGTCAGCACGTCACCGTGCGGTCGTCCTATCGCCCGGTCACTTCATCACCCGGTCAGGGGTCCACGTCTTCAGGTACGTCAGGCCCCTCAAGCCCTTCAGGTCCTTCGGGTGCTCCATGTCCTCACATCGTCACGTCTTCACTCGTCACGTCTTCACTCGTCACGTCTTCACTTCGCTGCGCCGCCACTTGCCACGCGTCCACTCCACCGTTCCGCCGCACTACCGCACTACCGCACCGCTTCGCACTGCCGCACTGCTTCGCTCTGCCGCCGGATCACAGGTCCTCGGATCACAGGAGCCTCGGACCACAAGAGCCTCGGGCCACAGGGTCTCGGGCCGTGGTGGGCGTCGAGTCCCCTCTCCGTACCGTCCTACGCGACCAGCCCGAGCGTCCGACCGCCGTCCCGTGCCGAGGTCTTGGCCCGCGTGCCGCCCCGCGCCCCGTCGGTGTCCCCGTTCGTCACGTCCGCGCTGTCCACCCGCTCCGCGACCCCGAGCCCGTTCGCCGCCGCCGTGGTCGAGCGTCGCACCGAGGGAGAGGAGCCGTGCGCCTCGGCCCGGATCCGCTGCGCGATGGTCGGCGGCAGCGAGCGCCCGCGCATCACCTCCCGCCAGGTCCGCCGCAGCCGCACCCGCTCCCGGCGCGCGGCCTGGACCGGCACCACGGCCGGGGCGCCGGCCGTACCGGCGGTGCCGGCGGCCTCGGCGGCGGGGGAGGCGGTACGGGCCGCCGCGGAGCCGAAGCCCAGGGCGGCGAAGAGCGCGACCAGCGCGGCGAGGACGGCGGCCCACAGGGCCGTGGCGCGGTTCTTGTCAGTCATGACGATGACTCCTCATTCCGGATGTTCGGACGGGCCGATCTGAATACATTCGCCATGATGCGGACGCAACCGGAGCGAAGGGGGGCACCACACAGTTCTTCGGACAAACACCACTCATACGGAGCAAAACCTCTGAAAGGACCCACCAATACCGCGCACTGTGACGGAACCCACGACCGCCGCCCACCTCGAATCCGACTCCACCCCCGGCCGCCCACACGACCACGGGTCGCTCGAACTCCCAGCTCAGAAGCACGCGTTCCGCTTCTCCGCAGCGCCATCACCCGCCGGGAATGATCACCTTCACGCGCTTCGTGAAAAATCTCCGACCGGACATGAGTGATCCCGGCCTTTATTCGCTTGAGTGGTCACCAGCGAGCAACAAGCCCGTCGATACCGCCAGTTGGTGTCCACTTCGACCAAGGAAGTGACCGCGATGCGCACTGCTTCCCCGTCCGCCCCGCACCCCGGGGGCCCGTGTGCCTGACGAGACCCGCCTGGGGCCGCGCCGGACCGCGGCCGTACCCCTGCCCCTGTCGGAGGAACCCGTCTCCCCCGTGCCGCTGCCCCTGGACTTCGAAGCCTTCGTCCTCAGCCACCAGGAGTTCTTCCACGCCTACGCGGAGCTGCACTGCGGCAGCCGCGGCACGGCGGAGGCCGTGGTCGACGAGGTGTTCCTGGAGATCCTCTCCGAGTGGAGCGCCCTCCTCCAGGCGGACGAACTGGAGCGGCGCACGCTGGCGGTCCTGCACCGCCACGTCACCCGACGGCTGGCCCGCGAGGGCCGGGACCCCGCGTACATCATCAACGGGCCCATCGGGCAGAGCCTGCGGGCCCTGCGCGGCGAGCTGGAGCTCGCACCGAGCCCGATCGGTCTGTACGAGGCGATAGCGGAGCTGCCCGTCCGCCAGTACACGGTCATCGTCATGCGCTACCTGATGGGCTACTCCACCAAGCAGACCGCCCGCTACATGGACATCGACGAGCGCACCGTCACCCACCACTGCCGCCGCGCCAAGGAGCGCCTCGGCCGGAAGCTGGGCCTGCCCACCCGCGCCTCCGTCCGACTGACGGAAGGGACCCGGTGACCCGCTCCCCCGGCACCATCGACGCGGCCCTGGAGAACGCCGCCGTGAGCCTGGCCGGGAACCCCCGGTACGACGTGGGCGCCTCCCTGCGCCGGCTCGCGGCCGCCGCCAGCCGCACCTCCCCACCGGCCACCAGCCACCTCGCGGACGCCACCCGGGCCGGCAACCAGCTCTCGACCGTCTGCCGCTGGGCCATCAACGCCCCGGACGCGGCCGGACACCTCGGCCGCCTCGCGGAGGTCCCCGCACCGGGGACCCCGGCGGAGTTCGACGTGGAAGGGGCGGGGGTCTTCGGCTGTCTCCTCTTCCTCACGGGGCACCCGGACAGCGCCCAGTTCTGGTGGCAGCTGTCCGCCGGGGCGGGCAACAGGATCGCCGCCTACTGCCTCCACCTCCGCCACCTGGCCCTCGGCGAGCTCCGCGAGGCGGCGCACTGGCGCCACGAGGTGAGCGGAGCCGGGGCCGACGGCGGGATCGACGAGGTCCTCCTGGACTGCCTCGGCACGGTGGCCTCGTACGTCCGCAAGAACGGCTCGGTCGGCAGCACCCCGCCCACCGGCCTCCTGGAGATGGAGGTGGGCCGGCTGGGCGACGAGGCCGGACTGGTCCGTCGCCCCGACCACCGCCTCGTCGAACGCCTCCGGGAGTTCGCCGCCCGCTGACCCCGGGCCCCCGTCCGGGGGCCCGCCCCACCAGGAAGGATCCGGCCATGTCCGCACCATCCGCCGTCCCGCCCGCACGCCCCCGGTGGAAGCGCCCCGTCGGGGCCCTGACCTCCTGGGGCGGCCGTCGCCGCCGCGCCGCCACCGGCCACTTCCTCCGCGGCCTCGCCTACGGCACCGGCACCGCCCTCGCCGGCCTCGTCGGCTACTGGCTCCGCCAGTTCCTCTGACCACGGCCGCACCACCGGCGCACCACCGGTACACCCCGCACGGACCCGCACCACGGCCCCCGGACACGCGGAAGGGGCGTCCCGGAACCGGGACACCCCTTCTGATCAGCTCGACGTCTGACCTGGTGCGGTGGGTGTGGGATTTGAACCCACGGTGACTCGCGCCACGACGGTTTTCAAGACCGTTCCCTTAGGCCGCTCGGGCAACCCACCCGCGCACCGCCGTGATCGGGCGGAGCGGGCTACAGCCTAACGGGTCCGGAGGGGCGCGTGGCGGGTCAGGCGGTCTGGGCCTTGTCGTAGACCGCCTTGGCCTCGTTGCCGAAGTACGGGCCGAACATGCGGTTGGGAAGGAAGGTGTAGCCGAAGCTGTTCACCGAGACCTGGAGGCCGGTGCCCGTGGACTCGTTGAAGTTCTGGAACCACGGGCCGCCGCTGGAGCCGCCGGTCATGTTGCAGCCGAGGCTGTGGTCCTTCGACAGCAGGAAGTCCTTGCCGCTGTTGCCGCTGCAGTAGACCAGCTTGGAGCCGTCGTACGGGGCCGCGGCCGGGAAGCCGAAGGCATACATGGCCTTGTTGTAGCCGCCGTTGAAGAGGACGCCCTGGGCGCCGACGACCTGGCTGAGCTTCTGGCCGTTCAGCGGGGCGACCACCGCGAGGCCCACGTCGTAGTTGATGTCCTCGCTCGCCGCCCACTGGTCGGTGGCGAAGGTCTGGGTGGCGCTCCACTGGCCGTACGGCGCGTTGCCGTTGGCGTAGGCGGGGACGAAGACCCAGTTGGTGTGCCAGGCGCCCTGGTACTTCACGCAGTGCCCGGCGGTGAGGACCGTGCTGCCGTTCTGGCTGGTGACGGAGTCGCCGGAGCAGGAGGCGGTGCGGCCCTGGAAGGTGAAGAAGACCCGGCCGGAGGTGCGGACCACCGCGCCGCCGCCCGTCCACGCGCCGCCGGCCTGCGGGAAGGCGGTGGGGGAGACGCCCGTCGGGGCGGCCGGGGTCGGGGGCACCGCGGTGGGTCGGGCGGCGGAGACGGGGGCCTTGAGGCGGGTGCCGGGGGCGAGCGTCAGGTCGAGCGGGGTCGCCGAGCGCATCCGTTCGGCGGTCCAGAAGCCCTTGGTCTGCCGCTGCTCGAAGCTGGTGGCCGCGGGGGCGGCGGCGGAGGGGGTGGCGGCCGTGAGGGCTCCGGCGAGCAGGGCGCCTGCGGCGAGGAGGACGGAGACGGCCGTGCGGGGACGATTCACGCAGGACTCCTTCTGCCGGGTCCGGGGCGGGGCCCGGGCCAGGTGGGGGTGAAGTGCTGTCGGTGCGGATCGGCGTGCGGTGCGGCCCGTGGGCCGCGGCACTGCGCAGGCAGACTGCCACGGAGCTGATGGATTGTCAGGTACCCGCCGGAACGTTCGGTCCGTTCCGGCCTGTTCCGGCCACGGATTGGCCGGCAACGGACGGCGGGCGGAAGGGGCACGACACGGCGGGGAGCGGTGGAGCGGAGCGGAACCGTGTCCGCTCCGCTTCCCGGGTCTCGTCGTCCGCGCATCCGGCCCTCCGTCGTACGCCGGCTCTCGTCCGCCCTCGTCGTCCGCGCACCCGGCGGTCAGGCCGTCAGGAGGACCCCGGCGTAGGAGACCCCGGCCACGACCACCCAGGCTCCGAGGCCCAGCACCGCCGCCCTGCCTCCGGTCTTGGCGAGGCTCGGGAGGTGGACGGCGCTGCCCAGCCCGAAGAGGGCCGCCGCGAGCAGACCCTCCTGGGCGGTGCGGGCCCAGTCGAGCACCTCGACCGGGAGCAGCCCGGTGGCCCGGACCCCGGCCGCCAGCAGGAAGCCCGCCACGAAGAGCGGTACGGGGGCGGGACGCTTGCCCGAGGCGGTACGGACCCCGGCGCGACGGGCCCGGACCGCGAAGGCCACGGCCGCCACCAGCGGAGCCAGCAGGGCCACCCGCATGAGCTTGACGACGACGGCCTCGCCGAGGGCCGCCGGCCCGGCGGTCTGGGCGGTGGCGACCACTTGCCCCACGTCGTGCACGCTCGCCCCGACCCAGCGGCCGAAGGCGGGGTCGTCGAGGCCGAGGGGCTGGTGGAGCAGGGGAAGTACGGCGATGGCCAGGGTGCCGCAGAGGGTGACCAGGGCCACGGAGGCGGCCACGTCCTCCTCCTCGCTGCCGGAGACCTGACTCACGGCGCCGATTGCGGAGGCCCCGCAGATGGAGTAGCCGGTCGCGATCAGCAGCGGCTGGTCCCCGGGCAGCCCGAGGCGACGGCCGAGCCACAGGGTCCCGAAGAAGGTGGCGGCCACCACGGTGACCACCATGGCGACCGTGCCCCACCCCAGCCGGATCACCTGGTCCAGCCCGAGCCCCAGTCCGAGCAGCACGATCCCGATCCGCATCAACCGCCGCCCGGCCAGGGACAGGCCGGCCCGACCGGGCCCGCGGACGAAGGTCCGGATCCGGGGCAGGTGAGCGGCGGCGATTCCGAGGACGACGGCCACCGTGAGCATGGGCACCGCGGGCAGCGCCAGGTGCACCAGCCAGGCGGCGAAGGCACCGGCCACGGCCGTCAACAGGCCCGGCCGGCTGGATGTTTCACGTGAAACACGGGGCGGCCGGACGACCGGAAGGACGGGACGGGACCGCGGCCGGCCGGGCGGCCGGTTGAGGAGGGCCATCAGTCGGCCGGCAGGGTGTAGACGCGGCGGACGCTGCTGCCCAGCCGGGACACGTCGGCCCCGTACACATGCAGCGAGAGGGCCAGGGTGCGGCCGGAGTTCCGGACCCGGTGGATGTCCCCGGGCGGGGCGAACCCGCAGACGTCGCCCTGGCCGTTGACCACGTCCTCGGTGGGGAGCAACCGCGCGGAGCCGGCGTCCCCGGCGGCCGGGGCCAGCCGGTAGCGGCGCTCGCTCTCCTCCCCCTGGTGGACCCCGGCCACGCACCAGGCCACGTGGTCGTGGATGGAGGTCTGCTGGCCGGGCAACCAGACCAGGGCCACCACCGAGAAGCTGCCGTCGGGCTCGGCGTGCACCACGTGCTGCCGGTAGCGCTCCGGATCGCCCTCCTGCTGGGCCACGGTGAGCAGATCGGGGGCCCCGAGGTGCGGGGCCAGCTTCTCGCCGACGAGGTACGCGGTGAGGTCCGGAGGGAGCCCGCGGTCGACGACCGTGCGTATCTCTTCTATGAGCCCGGTCATCCGCACGGTGACGGCCGGTACCGCGGTCGTGGTCGTGGTCATAGAGGCAGCGTCGGGGGGCCCGTCCATCACGTCCAACGACAGTTTCGACCCCGAATCCCAAGCTGTGCTTATGGGTTCAGCGGTCGGTCATCCGCTCCGTGCCGGCCAGGGGCCGGCGCGTCAGCAGCCGACGCGGTTCGCGGCCACGCGCCGCAGCTCCTCCAGCACCACGGCGGTGGCGGGGATCCGCAGTTGTTCGCGGTAGACGTACGCGGAGATGTGACGACGGGCGGCGGGCTGGAGGCCGCGGCCGGTGACCCGCGTCAGGGAGAGGGAGGGCAGCAGCAGGGCCGGCATCATCGCCACCCCGAGCCCCTGGGACACCAGGGCTTGGACCACCAGGTTGTCGTCGGTGGCGAAGACGATCTCGGGTACGAAGCCCAGCTCCGCGCACTCGTGCAGGAGGTTGGCGCGGCAGCGGGGACACCCGGCTATCCACCGCTCCTCCGCCAGGTCGGCCAGGTGCACGGCCCGGCGCCGGGCCAGCGGGTGCCCGGCGGGCAGCAGGACGGTCAGCTGGTCCTCCAGCAGCCGCACCTCGGTGACCTCCTCCGGTATCTCCTCGTGGAGCCCGGGATAGGTGAAGGCCAGGGTGATGTCGCACTCCCCCCGCTGGAGCCGCCGCAGCGAGTCCGGCGGCTCCCCGTCGAGGAGCTCCACCTGGATGCCGGGATGCTCCTTGGCGAGCCCGCTCAGCGCTTCCGGGACCAGCGTGGCGTTGGCGCTGGGGAACCCGCACAGCCGGACCCGCCCGGTCCGCAGCCGGGCGTACGCCTTCATCTGCTGCTGGGCGGCGGTGAGGCTGCCGAGGATGGACTCGGCGTGCCGGGCCAGGGAGTGTCCGGCCTCGGTGAGCTGCATGCGGCGGCCCACGCGGGTGAACAGCGGGGTGCCGACGGCCCGCTCCAGGGCCTTCATCTGCTGGGTGACGGCCGGCTGGGTATACCCGAGCACCCGGGCGGCCGCCGAATACGATCCGGCCCGGACCACCTCGTGGAACGTCCTGATGTGCCGGGAGTCGAACACGCTCGAAGCATAAGCGGACCTTGGGACCACCCGTAGCCCGATTCCCGCCGGTCCCCCACCCCCTTCGCGTCAGCTCCGCCAGGTCCGGACGGGACGCGGGCGGGACGCGGGCGGGACGCGGAGCGGGGCGGGTCGAAAGGCGGGGCGCGGCCGGACGGGACGCGGCGTGAGGGGGCACGGCCGAGGGCCGGCACCCGGGTGGGGTGCCGGCCCTGGACCGGGTGCCGCGGAGCGGACCGTGGTCCGCGCTCGTACGGGGGCTACTTGTCGCCGACCCGCGAGCCGAGGGTGAGGTCGGCGGTCTGGGTCTTGCCGTCGCGCAGGTAGGTCACCTTGACGGTGTCGCCGGGCTTGTAGGTCCAGATCTCGCTGATCAGCGTCGGGCCGCTGTCCACGGGCTTGCCGCCGAACTGGGTGATGACGTCGCCGGGCTTCAGGCCCGCCTTGCCCGCCGGGCCCGTCGGGTCCACCAGGTCGGTGGCGGAGGCGCCCTGTTCGGAGATCTTCGCCCCGTTCGACTTGTCCTGGAGGTCCACCGAGACCCCGATGACCGGGTAGACCGGCTTGCCGGTCTTGATGAGCTGCTCGGCCACGTTCTTGGCCTGGTTGACCGGGATCGCGAAGCCGAGGCCGATGGAGCCCGCCTGACCGCCGCCGAACCCGCCGTTGCCGGCGGACTGGATGGCGGAGTTGATGCCGATGACCGCGCCCCGGCTGTCGAGGAGGGGGCCGCCGGAGTTGCCGGGGTTGATGGAGGCGTCCGTCTGGAGGGCGCTCATGTAGGAGTTCTTGCCGCCGCTGCCGTCACCGGAGGCCACGGGGCGGTTCTTCGCGCTCACGATGCCGGTGGTGACGGTGTTCGACAGACCGAAGGGGGCGCCGATGGCGATCGTCGAGTCGCCCACGGCGACCTTGTCGGAGTCGCCCAGCGGCAGCGGGGCCAGTCCGGCCGGCGGGTTCTTGAGCTTCAGGACGGCCACGTCGTAGCCCTCGGCCCGGCCGATCACCTCGGCCTCGTACCGCTTGCCGTTCGAGAAGGTGGCCGACAGGCGACCGCCGCCGACCGCCGCGGAGGCCACGACGTGGTTGTTGGTGAGGATGTGGCCCTGCTGGTCGTAGACGAAGCCGGTGCCGGTGCCGCCCTCGCCGTCGCCCGCCTGCGCCTCGATGGTGACGACGCTCGGCAGCGCCTTGGCCGCCAGCCCGGCCACGGAGCCGGGAGCGCGGGTGAGGTCCTTGACCTGCTCGCCGGCGCTGACGGTGGTGGAACCGGAGGTCTCGGTGCGCTCGGCGGCCCAGTACCCGATGCCGCCACCGATGCCGCCCGCGAGGAGCGCCGCGGCCAGTACCGCCGCGACCAGGCCGCCGCGACCCTTGCCCTTGGGCGCGGGGGACTCCTGGCCGAGGGGGGCGCCCCAGACCGGGCCGCCACCGCCGCCGCCCGCGTATCCCGGGACGGTCGGCGGGGCCGGGGGCCAGGCGCCGGTCTGCTCGGGGCCCGGGGCCGGCGGACCCGGCGGCGGAGCGGGGAAGCCCGCCGCGGGGGGACCGGTGGGCGGAAGCTGCTGCGTGGCCGGGTCGGCCGGGTACGCCGGGGCGGGTGCGGTCGGCGGGAGCTGCTGGGTCGGGGGACCGGTAGGCGGCAGCTGCTGGGTGGGCTGCTCGCCCGTCACGGGCAGCTGCTGCGTACGGGGGTCGGCAGCGGGGACGGGCGGGGGCGCGTCGGCCGGGGCCTGCGCGGACGCCGGGGCGTCGGCGGTGGGCTCGGGGCTGGGAGCGGCCACCGGCACGTGCGGCGCGGAGGGGGCCGCGGGGGGCGTGGGGGCCGCGGTGCCCTCGTTCTCGGTGCTCACAGCTCTCTCTCCTCGTCACACACGGCTGCTGGGGTATCGGTCCGGCTGAACGTTCGACGGGCCCTGCGGGTTCCTGTATTGCGCTGCGGAAAGCTTTTCCCATCAACCGTCAGGCCACTGTAAGCCGGACCTGTGCATCCTCTGCCATCCTTTATACCGGGCATTTCGGGCACGCCTCCGGGGCCACCCCGGACGGCCGCACCCCACGGACCGCCGCCACCCACGGACCCCGACCGATGCCCGCGCGACACCCCGACCACTGCCCGACCCGCGCCTCGCCCGGAGCCCGGACGATCGCCCCCGCGGGCGCTCCGGCGGCCCCGCGCCGGGTGACACCATGGCGGGGTGACGCACGCACGGCAGCACCCCGCCCGCCCAAGGATCCAGGTCGTCGCCCACCGGGGCGCCTCGGAGGACGCGCCCGAGCACACCCTGGCCGCCTACCGGAAGGCCATCGAGGACGGGGCGGACGCCCTCGAATGCGATGTCCGACTGACCGCCGACGGCCATCTGGTGCTGGTCCACGACCGGCGGGTGAACCGCACCTCGAACGGGCGCGGCGCCGTGTCCGCACTGGAGCTCGCCGACCTCGCCGCCCTGGACTTCGGCTCCTGGAAGGACCGCGAGGAGTCCCCGGACTGGGACGCGGAAGGGCCCGACCCGGAGCGGACCTCGGTACTGACCCTGGAGCGGCTGCTGGGGCTCGTGGCCGACGCGGGGCGCCCGGTGGAGCTGGCCATCGAGACCAAGCACCCCACCCGTTGGGCCGGACAGGTGGAGGAGCGACTGCTGTTCCTGCTGAAGCGGTTCGGCCTGGACGCCCCGCCCGCGTACCGGCCGGGCGAGCCCTCCCCGGTCCGGATCATGAGCTTCTCCGCCCGTTCGCTGCACCGGGTCCGCGCGGCCGCCCCCACCCTGCCGACCGTGCTGCTGATGCAGTTCGTCTCGCCCCGGATGCGGGACGGCCGGCTGCCCGCCGGCACGCACATCGCGGGGCCCGGGATCCGGATCGTGCGCAACCACCCGGGGTACATCCGCAAGCTCCAGCAGGCCGGATACCCCGTACACGTCTGGACCGTGAACGATCCCGAAGACGTTCAGCTCTGCGCTGATCTGGGCGTGGAAGCGATCATCACCAATCGGCCACGACAGGTTCTGTCCCAACTCGGTCAATAATCACACCAGTTGCACCCACCTCCACCGTCACGGGGTGTGCCCCGGCGCATCCGCTCCGCATCCGACCGTCATGAATGCGTCAGAGGGATGTGGCCAGGCGGTTTCCGGCCCTGGCCGCCGGGGCATCCAGACCATGCGTGGGGCTAAGGAGGTTCCGGGGGTGGCGTTGGTGGTGGCACAAGAGGTGCCCACGTCGTCGTGCATGGCCGTACCCCATGGTCCTGCGGGCGTGGGCAAGGCGAGGCACCGGATGCGCGAACAGTTGCGCATCAGCGGGGTGTCCGATTCGGTCGTGGACGATGCCGTTCTGATCCTTTCCGAACTACTCAGCAACGCCTGCCGGCACGGCAGACCACTGGGGGTCGAGACCGTCGGCGACGGCGACGTCCAAGCGGCGTGGCGGGTGGACCGCACGGGCCGACTGACCGTCGAGGTGACGGACGGCGGGGGTCCGACCCGACCCGTTCCGGCCACGCCGTCGGTGACCGCGCGCGGCGGTCGGGGGCTGAACATCATCAGTGCGCTCGCCCAGGACTGGGGCGTCCGCGACGGCGAACAGGGCGAGGTCACTGTGTGGGTGACCGTCGCCTCCGGACACCGTCACGACGACTTCGCTACGCGCGTCGCACCGCCCCTGCTCGACTTCATGACGGCCTTCGACGACCTGGAGTCCTGCCCGCTCGGCGGCTTCGAGGACTGAACGGGCCGCCGGAGCACCGACCCGGGGACGGGCCGGAGGCGGACCGAGCGGTCGGAGGGCGGATCGAGCGGACCGGAAGCGGACGCACGGTCGGAGCCGGCCCGCGCCGGCCCGACCCGACCCGGGGACGGTTCCGCCACGACCCCCGGCCGCCGCGCACCCGAGTCCATCGCGCATCCGACTCCATCGGCCGCCGCGCACCCGATCCCGCCCTCTCCGGCGGCACCGGGTGCCAGGCGCGTCCGGTGCCCGCGCCCCGGACCGTCCTCTCAGCGATGCCCGCCCCGCGGTACGGCCGGGGGCCCGTGCTCAGCGGATAGGCTCGCGCCGACAGCACGAGCAGCACGAGCCTCAACCGGGAGACACCCACGATGGCCAAGAAGCGCACCCAGACCAAGGCCGCCAAACCGCAGCTCAACGACGGCGAGATCCCTGTGGTGGGTGCCCGCGAGCCGTGCCCCTGCGGCTCGGGCCGCCGCTACAAGGCCTGTCACGGCCGGGCCGCCGCGCACGCGGTGACCGAACTGGTGCAGCGCCCCTTCGAGGGCCTGCCGAGCGAGTGCGACTGGGTCGCGCTCCGCGAGCTGGTCCCCGCCGCCACCGTGCCGCTCACCCTCAAGGACGGCCTGCCCGACGGCGTCCCCTCGGTGACCCTGGCCACCGTCCTGCCGATGGCCTGGCCGGCGCTGCGCCGCGAGGACGGCTCCGTGCTGCTCGGTTTGCAGAACGACACGTCCAGCGGCGACCTCGGCCGCGACCTGGCCGACACCCTCCAGCGCGCTCTGGCCACCGAGCCCGGCAATCCCGTACCGGCCCACCGGGTCGAGCCCGAGGGCCCGCGACTTCAGGACCTGCTCGCCGCGGACGGCTCTTTCGAGCCGGTTGTCCACACGGGATTCGAATTCTGGATTCCGGAGTCGGAGGGCGACGCCACCTCGAGCCCGGAGATCGCCGCTTCCCTGGAGCGGGCCAATGCCGCCGCCATCCCGACCGTGAAGCTGGCCGGGGTCGACGCCGCGTACTGGTGCGAAACCCCGGACAAGAACCACCTCCGCTGGGTCATGCCGCACCCGGAGGAGAAGCTCCTCGACGCCCTCGCCCGACTGCACGCCGCGGGCGAGTCCTCGCTCGGCGAGGGCACCCGACTCGTGGGCTCCTTCCGGGCCCACGGCCTGATGGTCCCGGTCTGGGACCTGCCCACCGGGGTCGGCGCGGACGAGGTCGAGAAGCCCGCGGCCCGGTTCGCGGAGCGCCTGGCCGCCGCGCTGACCGTGGACGCGCCGCTGAGCGCCGACGAGCGGCGGGCCCGCGGCGGACTGACCAACCGCCAGATCACCCTGAGCTGACCGGCCCCTCCGGGCCCACGGGCGGGGTCGTACCCCGGTCCCCCCGCGGGTCCGGGGGGAATCCCCGACCCCGCCAATCCGGAATGGCAGATTCAGCCAGACCGCCGTCAGGTGACTCGGATCACAACTCCCGCTAATCCTCGCTAAATCGGTGTCCGAATATCCGAGATCGAATTTGCGAACACGCGATCTCTTGTTACCGTTCTTGTAGCCCGGTTGCTGGTGCATCCCCCGTCGCCAGCAACCGGGCCTTTCATTTCAACCCTCAACCGGATCTCCCGAGTTGCTGCCGGCACGGAGCAACAGCGGCCTCCGGTCGTCTGGCACGGCGTATTCCGCCACGGCCGTCCAGGCCGCCCCGGTCCGTTGGGCCGGGCCTTCCAACGGCCCCGGCAGCTGCTTCGGGGTCTCGCAGACCCCCGGCTCGTCCCCCGCCGCCACGGCGCAGTGGATCTGCACGACCCGCCCCGCGGGCCCCATCAACGAGAGCACCGCGTCCAGCGGATGACCGGTCGTGTTCCGGTAGTAGCTCCGGGCCCAGGTGCCCTCGCGCCCCGACAGCACGCAGGTCTGCGCCTCCACCCCTTCGGGTGAGGAGAGTTCGGGGCCGCAGCGCGCGTCCGGGTCCGCGGGGGCACCCGGTGCCGCGGCGGCGGGCCGTGGAGCCCGCGCGGGCGGGGACTGCCGGGACGGGTCGTCCCCGGGGGCCGTGCCGGGGGACGCGGCCGCCCCCTCGACCGGGCCTTCGGAGGGCCCCGGGCCCGGGTTCTTCGCCCCGGAGTCGGAGAGGCCGAGTGCGGGCAACAGCCCGCCCTCGCCGCGCACCCCGCCGACCGGTCCGGCGAGCGCTCCGGCGAGCGGGACCGAGAGGACGATCAGCACACCGGCGCCGATGGCGGCCATGCGGAGGTTCATCCGCCGAAGATAGCGACGCGCGCGCGGCCCCCGACGGGCCGCGCGCCCGATTCCCTTGCAACTGGCGCCCGGTCACACCCGTTCGAGTGAAGCGGTGTCGCCCCCTTCAGTAGGCGAGCCTGCTGCCGCCGCCCGAAGCCCCGCTGCTGGCCTCGACCAAAGCGTCCACGACCGCCTCCACGTCCGGCAGCCAGGGCCGGGCGGAACCGGCCAGCGGGGCCCGTTCCCAGTGCACCCGACCCGATCCCGCGGCGGCCGACGGGGGCAGCACCACGTACCCGCCCTCCCCGTGGAAACGGAGCGAGGAGGGCACGGAGTCCTTCGTGTACAACAGTTCGCCCAGTCGCTCCAACGAGTAGGGCGCGACGAGCAGGGCCATCCGGGTGGGCGTCGCGAGCACGGGGCCCAACCGCATGCCCATCGCGTCCAACCGCTCCAGGGCACGGGCCCCGGCGTCCGCGGGAAGGCTGACGGCGCAGGGGGCGGTACCGCCGGTGGCCAGGATCACCGATGCGGCCGGACGGTTGGTCCACCACCAGCGGATCATGCGCCGGTCGGTGGTGGCCGCCAACAGGCCGGGGTCGAAGGGGTGCGCGCCCGGGACCACGCAGCCGGGGTCGGGGCAGGCGCAACGCCGTCCGGAGCCGCGCCCCCCGACGGGATCGGGAGCGAGTCCGACACCCGGCACCACCGGCCAGTTCCAGTCGCCGGCGCAGGCCAGCGCCGTGCCGAGGAGTGCGGGCGACCGGTCGCGCCGGGAGCTCCCCCGCCGACCGACCGGGGTCGCCCCGAGGAGCCGCCGGAGACGCCTTCCGAGGATCTCGCGCATGAGCGCTCGTTCCTTTCCGTTGAACGCCGAGGGCCACTTCACGCCGTGTAGGCGGTCTTCCACCACATGTACGGGTTTCGCGTCACTGCCTGCCAACCGATGCCGCGCACTGCACACGCTTCGTGCGTTCTTGCCGGTCCATGAAACGCCTGGCGGTTCCGGCGCGCGACCGGCGCCGGGGTGGGATCCCCGCGAAACGCGCCGTGGACCCCTCGGGTGCTCTCCCGCTGCTCTCCCGCGGCCCACCTGGGGCGCGGCCTCCGCCGACGAGGACGAACGGACCCCGCCGAGCGGTTCCCACCTGGTCCGGAGCGGCACCGGGCAACCCCGGCCATCACCGACTACGTACCCGTCACGCACGATATGACGCTCTGCGAAGCAGGTTCAGTCGACCGCAAAAGAAGGCCCGTCACAGCATTTTTCGGCCATGTTCATGCCTGGACCGTACGGGGAGTTGTCGCCCCACGGACACCAGGATTCCCACCTGGACAATGCTGGACATCCCTCCTCTCGTGCGTGTAGATGTGGATCCCTTGACTGCGGCGCAGATTGCTCTGGGGGTTTGCGATGCTTTACGGCGAATCACACCAGGTGGAGAGGCGGATGCCATGAGCGCGCCGCATCTGCCGAAAGTGGCTGGAATCGATTCAGCAGTTTCCGCTCCCCCGCACACTGCCGGGCCCACGGCGACCCGCGTGCCCCGCGGTGCGGCGGCCCCACCTCCCCCACCGGCCCCCGGCACTCTGATCCAGGACCGGCTCGCGGGATGGGTCTCCGACCTCACCACCCTGCACGAACTCACCGAACGGCTGGCCCGCGCCACCGGACTCGACGAGTCCCTCCAGGAACTGCTCCGCGCCGGCGCCGCCCTGGTGGGCGCCCGCCGCGGACTGGCCGTCCTCGAACCCTCCGACGGCCACGGCCCCACCCTCACCACCGGCCTCGGCCTGGGCGCCGCCGACCTCGGACACATCGAGACCGTGCCCCGCAGCGCCACCCCCTACGGCCGCATCCTCGACGGCCTCCCCGGAGCCGGCGGCGGCAGCGAGCAGCTGCCCCAGCCGGGCGGGGGCACCGGATACGCCGCCGTCGCGGACCCCCGGCACCGCGAGGTCGCCGCCCGCCTCGGCTACGCCGCCAGCTACGCCCTGCCCCTCGCCGCGGAGACCACCGGCCGCCTCGGCGCAGCCGTCTGGCTCTACGACGAGCAGGCCGAGCCCACCGAACGGCAGCGGCACCTCGCCGGGCTCTACTGCCGGTACGCGGGCGAACACCTCGCCCGGGTCATCGACGCCGACCGGTCCCGCACCCGCTTCGCCACCCTCGCCGAGGAGCTGCTGCCCAGCCGGCTGCCGCGGGTCTCCGGCGTCCGGCTCGCCGCCCGACACCGGACCGGCCCGCTCGGCGGCGGGGACTGGTTCGACGCGCTCGCCCTGCCCGAGGGCGCCCTCGGTCTCGCCGTGGGCTCGGTCACCGGGTCCGGTCCCAGCGCGGTCGCCGCGATGGGCCGGCTGCGCGCCTCCCTGCGCGCGTACGCCGTCATGGAAGGGGAGGACCCGGTCGCGGTCCTGTCCGACCTGGAGCTGCTGCTGCGCCTCACCGAACCGGCCCGCTCGGCCACCGCCCTCTTCGCCTACTGCGAGCCCGCCCGGCGCAAGATCCTCCTCGCCGGGGCCGGTCACACCCCGCCGCTGCTGATCGGGGACCGTCGCACCGAGTTCGTGGAGACCTCGCTCTCGGCACCGCTCGGCATGCTCTCCTGCTGGGAAGCGCCCAGCGTGGAGGTGGAACCCACATCCGGAGAAACGGTGCTGCTGTACACCGACGGGCTGCTGCAGCGCACCGGGGACCCGATGGACCGGGCCTTCGCCCGGCTCCACGCGGCCGCCGCGAGCGTGCCCAAGGCAACCCGCGAGGACCCGGCGGCCCTCTGCGACCACGTGCTCCGCACCGTCCTGCCCGACGGCCGGGACGCCGTGGAATCCGACGAGGACATCGTCCTGCTCGCGGCCCGCTTCGACTGAGCCGGACCCGCCCCGCGTCCGCCCCGCACCCGCCCCGCGACGCCACCGGAACGGCCCGTACCGCCCCCGACCTGCGGGAAGGGATCTTGGTCCCGGGCCTTCCGGCCCTGGGCCTCCTTCCGCACGACCGTACGATGGGAACGGTTCAGCGTCGTACCAGGAGGAGACGGACCCGTGGCGGAAGAGCTCAACCCGGAGACCCCGGAGACCCCGGACAGCCCGGAAGAGGCACAGCCGAAGAAGCACGCGCAGCGGAAGAACGGCCTCTACCCGGCCGTCTCCGACGAACTGGCCGAGAACATGCGCTCCGGCTGGGCCGACACCGAGCTCCACGGCCTGGAGCCCCTCGCGCAGGCCGCCCACACCGCCGAGCGCCGCGCGGCCCTGTCCGCCCGGTTCCCCGGCGAGCGCCTGGTGGTCCCGGCGGGCCGACTGAAGACCCGCTCGAACGACACCGAGTACCCCTTCCGCGCCTCGACCGAGTACGCCTACCTCACCGGCGACCAGACCGAGAACGGCGTCCTGGTCCTGGAGCCCGGCACCGAGGGCCACACCGCGACGATCTACCTGCTGCCGCGCTCGGACCGTGAGAACGGCGAGTTCTGGCTGTCCGGCCAGGGCGAGCTGTGGGTCGGCCGCCGCCACTCCCTCGCCGAGGCCGAGCAGCTGCTGGGCATTCCCGCCCAGGACGTCCGCACCCTGCCCGAGGCCCTCGCCGAGGCCACCGGCCCGGTGCGCGCGGTCCGCGGTCACGACCACGTCATCGAGGCGGCCCTGGCCGACAAGGTCACCGCCGAGACCGACGAGGCCCTGCGCGTGTACCTCTCCGAGGCCCGTCTCGTGAAGGACGCGTTCGAGATCGGCGAGCTCCAGAAGGCGGTGGACTCCACCGTCCGCGGCTTCGAGGACGTGGTGAAGGTCCTCGACAAGGCCGAGGCCACCAGCGAGCGCTACATCGAGGGCACCTTCTTCCTGCGCGCCCGGGTCGAGGGCAACGACGTGGGCTACGGCTCCATCTGCGCCGCGGGCGCCCACGCCTGCACCCTCCACTGGGTCCGCAACGACGGGGCCGTCCGCTCCGGCGACCTGCTGCTCCTGGACGCCGGTGTGGAGACCACCTCCCTCTACACCGCGGACGTCACCCGCACCCTGCCCATCAACGGCACGTACTCCGACATCCAGCGCAAGATCTACGACGCGGTGTACGAGTCCCAGGAGGCGGGCATCGCGGCGGTCAAGCCGGGCGCGAAGTTCCGCGACTTCCACGACGCCTCGCAGCGGGTGCTCGCGGAGAAGCTGGTGGAGTGGGGCCTGCTCGAAGGCCCCGTCGAGCGCGTCCTGGAGCTCGGCCTCCAGCGCCGCTGGACCCTCCACGGCACCGGCCACATGCTCGGCATGGACGTGCACGACTGCGCGGCCGCCCGCACCGAGAGCTACGTCGGGGGCACCCTGGAGCCGGGCATGTGCCTGACCGTCGAGCCGGGTCTGTACTTCCAGGCCGACGACCTGACGGTGCCGGAGGAGTACCGGGGCATCGGCGTCCGGATCGAGGACGACATCCTCGTCACCGAGGACGGCAACCGGAACCTCTCCGCGGGCCTGCCGCGCCGCTCCGACGAGGTCGAGTCCTGGATGGCCGGCCTCAAGGGCTGACCGACCGCACCACCGTCCGACGGGCGGGCCCCCGCGCGGGGGCCCGCCCGTCGGCGTTCCCTCCCGGCACGCGGGCGGAGCGGGGCGGGGCGCACCGCCGGTACGGCGATCAGGACACCTTGAGCAGGGAGTCCTCACGCCACTTCAGGACCTTGTCGAAGCTCACCACGGCGCCGCGGCCGGGCCGGTTCCGGAACCGCACGTGATCGGCGAGCTCCTCGATCAGTCCGAGCCCCCGACCGTGCTCGGCGAGCGGGGGGCGCGGACGGGACGCCGCGTGCGAGGGGAAGCCGGGCCCCGAGTCCGTCACCTCGATCCGACAGCAGTCCCCGTCGAGGAAGGCCGTGACCCGGTAGCCGTCCTCCGGGTCCGGGCCGACACCCGCCCCGCCGTGCTCGACGGCGTTGGCGCAGGCCTCGCTGAGGGCCACCGAGAGCTCGAAGCAGATGTCGGGGTCCACCCCCGCGGTCTCCATGGCCCCGAGCAGCAGACGCCTGGCGAGCGGAACGCTGGCGGCCTCGCGCCGCAAATGGAGGGACCACCAGATGCTCATACCGCTACCTATTGCCGCCCGCCGCCCCCGGTAAGCCACCTGTGGCGCGCACGGCCCCCCTTTGGCGGATGCGCGCCCCTCACTGGCCGGTGTATGCGGGCTGTGAGGGGGCCATGAGGGGGAAAGCGCCGAACGGGACCGATGGGACCTTCCGGACCTGCCGTATGGGCGCGGTGAACGCAGTGCGATGATGACCCGGCCATGCCTCACCCCCGCTTGATGCGCGCCGGAGCCGGACCGCGGCTCCTGAGGGCCGCGGTGTTCACCGCGGTCTGCGTCGTGCTGTCCGCGGCCGGGCACGCCTTCGCCTCCTGCGCCCCGGTCCCGCCGTGGGCCCTCGCGGCGGGCTTCCTCGCGGTGTTCCTGTGCGTGGCCCCCTTCGCCGGGCGGCGCCGCTCGTTGCCGGGGATCTCCCTGGCCCTGGCGGGCGGACAGCTCGGTCTGCACGCGCTCTTCGGCCTCGGCCAGCACACCGCCGCGCCGCGACCTTCGGCGGAGGACTCCCTCGCCGCCCTGGCGGCCCGGCTGCTGTGCGGGGGGAACACCGTCCCGCTGAGTCCTGCGCGGGCCCGCGAGGTGCTCGACGCCGCCGGGATCGACCCGGCCGGGGCGGCCGCCCAGGCCCACGCGGCCGCGGGAGCCGGACACGCGCACCCCGGCGCCGGCGGGACGGCCGAGGGGATCGTCTCGGTCGCCGAACCGGTGACCGGGCTGCTCAGCCTGCCGATGTTCCTCGGTCACCTGCTGGCCGCGCTGGCCGCGGGCTGGCTCCTGGGACGCGGGGACCGGGCGTTGGCCCGGCTGCTGCGGCCGGCCGCGGGCACCCCCGTGCGCTCCCTGCGGGCCGCGCTCGTCTACGCCCATCTGCTCGGCGCGGGGATCGGCCGCGTGGGTCCGACCGGTCCGGAGCGGGCTCCGGCCGAGCGGGCCGGAGCGGTCGGGCGGGGCCGCGAGGCGCTCCACCACAGCGTGATCCGACGGGGACCGCCCGCCGGCTTCGTCCTCGCTGCCTGACGCGGCACCCGCCCCCACGAGGGATCGACGGTGCCGCGGTCCCCGCGCACCCGGTGCGCGGTCCCACCGTCACCGCTTCCCTGTGGAGTTTCTGCCATGAAGACCTCTCGCGTGCCCCTCGCCGCCGCTCTGGCCGCCGGTACCGTCCTTCTCCTGTCCGGCACCGCCTTCGCGCACGTCAGCGTGCAGCCGGGCCAGGCCGAGAAGGGTGGCTACGCCACCATCAACTTCAAGGTCCCCAACGAGCGCGACGACGCCTCCACCAACAAGCTGGAGATCAACTTCCCGACGGACCACCCGCTGGCCTCGGTCATGCCGCAGGACGTGCCGGGCTGGAAGGTCGAGGTCACCAAGAGCAAGCTGGCCAAGCCGCTGGAGCTGCACGGGCGCCAGATCACGGAGGCCGTCACCAAGGTGACCTGGAGCGGCGGGAAGATCGAGCCGGGCAAGTTCCAGCAGTTCCCGCTCTCCGTGGGCCAGCTCCCCGAGAACGCCGACCAGATGGTCTTCAAGGCGATCCAGACCTACGACAACAAGGAGGTCGTGCGCTGGATCGAGGAGGCAAAGGAGGGTGCCGAGGAGCCCCAGAACCCGGCCCCGGTGCTCAAGCTGACCGCGCCGACCGGCGGGGACCACCACGGTGGCGGCACCGCCGACGCGGCGAAGGACGACAAGGCCGCCGAGGACGACAAGGGCGCGGGCCACGAGGAGAAGACCGAGGCCGCCGCCTCCGGCTCCGACACGACCGCCCGGGTCCTGGGCGTCACCGGCATCGTGGTCGGTGCCGCGGGCGTGGCCTTCGGCGCCGCCTCCCGCCGCCGCTCCTCCTGAACGCCGACCATCCCGCACACCCCGAGTACAGGGACACCCCCATGCGCACCACTCGTGTGACGGCCGCCGCCTTCGCGGTGGCGGCCGCGCTCGCCCTCACCGCCTGCGGTGAGGGCTCCGGCTCCGGCAAGAGCGGCTCCGCCGTGGCGGAGGTGAGCACTCCGTCGAAGACGAAGGCCGCCACCGTCCTGGACCGGCCCTTCGAGAAGCCGGCCCTCGTCCTGACCGACCAGGACGGCAAGCCGTACGACCTCCGGCAGCGGACCCAGGGCAAGCCGACGCTCATCTACTTCGGCTACACCCACTGCCCCGACGTCTGCCCGCTGACCATGAGCAACATCGCCGTGGCCCGTCAGGCCCTGCCCAAGGCCGACCAGGACGCGCTCCAGGTCGTGTTCGTCACCACGGACCCGGAGCGGGACACCCCCGCCTCGCTGAAGAAGTGGCTGAAGGGGCAGGACCCGACCTTCATCGGACTCACCGGCGAGTTCAAGACCATCCAGGCCGGCGCCCGCACCCTGGGCATCGGCATCGACCCGGCGAAGAAGTCCGCCGACGGCAGCGTCGTGTCGATGCACGGCGCCCAGGTCATCGCGTTCTCCCCGAAGTCCGACGAGGGGTACGTCCTCTATGGCGAGGACACCACCGCCGAGGACTACACCAAGGACCTGCCGAAGATCATCAAGGGAGAGAACCCGTGAACCGCCGCACCACCACCCTGCTCGCCTCCTCCCTCTCCCTGGCCGCCGCGCTGGCCATATCGGGCTGCTCCTCCGACTCCGGAAAGGCAGCGGACGGCAAGCCCGAGCTGTCGGTGAGCGGGGCCTTCATGCCCGAGCCCGTCAACGCCGACATGGCGGGCGGGTTCCTGATCGTCAAGAACGGTTCGGACACCGCGGACAAGCTGACCTCGGTGACCAGCCCGATCTCGGACGACGTGCAGATCCACGAGACCAAGAACCAGAAGATGCAGCAGGTGCAGTCCCTGGACGTGCCCGCCAACGGAGAGCTGAAGTTGGAGCGCGGCGGCAACCACGTCATGTTCATGGGGCTGAAGAGCACGCCGAAGGTGGGCGAGAAGGTCACCGTCGAGCTGCACTTCCAGAAGGCCGACCCCATCAAGGTCGAGCTGGACGTGAAGGAACGGACCCACAACCCGAAGACCCACTGACGGAACGAGGGACTGACACCCCATGACGGCCACCGCCCCCGCGCCTGTGGCGTCGCTGCTGCGACTGCTGCCGGTCCTCGCCGCCCTGTTGGGCACGCTGCTCGTCACGGCCTCCCCGGCCTCGGCGCACGCCGCGCTGACCGCGAGTGATCCCAAGGACGGGGCGGTGGTCGCCACGGCCCCCGCCCAGGTCACCCTGAGCTTCTCGGAGCAGGTCGCCATGGGCGACGACTCGATCCGGGTCATGGACCCGGCCGGGAAGCGCGTCGACACCGGCGAACACCAGAACCTGTGCGAAGGGTCCATGATCAAGTACGGGGTGCTGCTGCACTCCGGACTGCCCAACGGCACCTACACCGTGGCCTGGCAGGCGGTCTCCGCCGACAGCCACCCCATCTCCGGGGCCTTCACCTTCTCCGTCGGCGCCCCCTCGGCCACCTCCGTGACCTTGCCCGCCCAGCAGGTGGGCGGCGGGCCGGTGGGCCTGGCCTACGGCTTCGCCCGGTACGCGGCCTACGCGGGCTTCACCCTGCTCGCGGGCGGCGGGGCCTTCGTGCTGCTGTGCTGGCGGCGCGGGGTCACGATCTGGGCGGTCCAGCGCGTGGTGCTGTCCGGGTGGGTCACGCTCACCGCGGCCACCCTGGTGATGCTGCTGCTGCGCAACCCGTACACCGGCTCCGGGAAGTTCGCCGACGCCTTCGACATGAGCGGGTTGAAGGCCGTCCTGGAGACCAAGACCGGGGCCTCCCTGGTCTCCCGACTGCTGTTGCTCGGGGCCGCGGCCCTGTTCGTGGCCGTCCTCTTCGGCGCCTACGCCCGCAAGCAGGAGCGGGCGGCCGAGGCCGACGCCCAGGAGAAGAAGGACACCGGCGACCTCACCTTCGGCCTGGCCGTCGGCGGGTCCGTGGTGGCGGCGGGCATAGCCGCGACCTGGGCGCTGTCCGAGCACGCCTCCACCGGCATCCAGCCGGCGATCGCGATGCCGGTGGACATCCTGCACCTACTGGCCGTGGCGGTCTGGCTGGGTGGTCTGGTCACCTTGGTCACGGCCCTCTACCGGGTTCCGGACCTGGAGCGGGAGGCCGTGCTGAAGTTCTCCCGGGTGGCCTTCATCAGTGTCCTGGTGCTGGTGGCGACCGGCATCTACCAGTCCTGGCGGCAGCTGGGCACCTGGTCCGCCCTGACCGGGACGGACTACGGGAAGCTGCTGATCGTGAAGGTCGGCCTGGTCGCGGTCCTGGTGGGGGTCGCGTACGTGTCCCGCTCCTGGACCGCGCGACTCGGCGAGGCCGGCGCCGCCTCGGACACCGTCTCGGACGAACACGAGGCCGTGGACGAGGAGGGCGCGGAGGCGCCGGTCCCGGTGGCGGCGGGGCAGGCGCCCGTCACCGAGGGTGTTTCACGTGAAACCGACGGTGTTTCACGTGAAACGGCGGGCACGGAGACCGGGCACGGGGAGGAGCCCCGGGATCCCGCACGCGAGGCCCAGTTGGCCCGGCAGCGGGTGGCCACGGCGAAGGCTCGGAAGAAGAAGGTCCGGGACGCCGACGGCAACCGGGCCGGGCTGCGCCGCTCGGTCCTGGCCGAGGCCGGTGTGGCCGTGGTCCTGCTGGCCGTCACGACCAATCTCACGAGCACCGAGCCCGGCCGGGCCGCCGAGCAGGAGACGGGCCGTACCGGCTCCTCCAGTGCGGCCGTGCCCAACCGACCCATCAAGATCTCTCTGCCCTTCGACACCGGGGGCGAGGACGGCAAGGGCACGGCGCGGCTGGAGCTGGACCCGGGGCGGACCGGTTCCAACACCCTGCACCTCTGGCTGGACCGGCCCAACGGGCGGCCGCTGGACGCGCCGGAGGTGCGGGTCTCCTTCACCCTGCCCGCCAAGGACATCGGACCCCTGCCGCT
The DNA here is from genome assembly GCF_040302735.1 of Streptomyces sp. NPDC097619. NCBI lineage: Bacteria > Bacillati > Actinomycetota > Actinomycetes > Kitasatosporales > Streptomycetaceae > Streptomyces > Streptomyces sp. NPDC097619. Next base: position 38,207 of record NZ_JBEOSD010000003.1, read on the forward strand.
CACGCCGGACCACGCCGGAACGGGCCACTGGACCTCCTCCGGGGTGCAGCTGCCGTTGGCGGGCACCTGGCGGATCGACGTGACCGTGCGGACCTCCGACATCGACCAGACCACCGTGAACAAGAACGTCAAGATCGGCTGAGCAGTGACCGAGAGCAAGACCGACATCGAGATCTCCCGGCGGCGGCTCCTCGGCACCGTGGGTGCCGCGGGCGGTGCCGGGCTCGTGCTCGGCGCGGCGGGCGGGGCGCTGGCCCACGCCGCCCTGTCCGAGGAGGGCGGGGCCGGGGGCGCGGCCTCCTCCCTGGGGGCGACGCAGGTGGCCTTCCACGGGGAGCGGCAGGCCGGGATCACCACGCCGCTGCAGCTGAAGGGGCACGTCCTCGCCTTCGACCTGGCCCCCGGGGCCGGGCGCAAGGAGGCCGCGGCCCTGCTGCGGCGTTGGTCGGAGACGGCACGGCGGCTGATGGCCGGGGAGCCCTCCGGTTCCGAGGACACCGGGGTGGCCCTGGACGCCGGTCCCTGCTCGTTGACGGTCACCTTCGGTTTCGGTCGGAGCTTCTTCGACCGGACCGGGCTGGCCGCGCGCCGGCCCGCGGCGCTGGCCCCGCTGCCGGAGTTCTCCGCGGACGCCCTCGACCCCCGGCGGGGCGAGGGGGACCTGTGGGTACAGATCGGCGCCGATGACGCGCTGGTCGCCTTCCACGCCCTGCGGGCCCTGCACAAGGACGCCGGGCGGGCGGCCCGGGTGCGCTGGCAGATGGACGGCTTCAACCGCTCCCCGGGGGCCACGGCGAAGCCGATGACGGCCAGGAACCTGATGGGGCAGGTGGACGGGACCGGCAATCCCAAGCCCTCGGAGCCGGACTTCGACCAGCGGATCTTCGTTCCCGCGGCGGGTCCCGGACCGGCGGAGCACGCCTGGATGGCGGGCGGCTCGTACGCCGTCGTCCGGCGGATCCGGATGCTCCTCGACGACTGGGAGCGGCTGCCGCTGGACCGGCAGGAGCAGGTGATCGGGCGCCGGAAGGCGGACGGGGCCCCGCTGACCGGGGGGACCGAGACCACCGAGTTGGACCTGGACGCGTTCGGCGCGGACGGCAAGCCGGTGATCGCCTCGAACGCGCACGCGCGGATCTCGGCGCCGGAGCAGAACGGCGGTGCGGCGATGTTGCGGCGGCCGTTCTCCTTCCACGACGGGATCGGGGCGGACGGCACCCCGGACGCCGGGCTGCTGTTCATCTGCTGGCAGGCGGACCCGCGGCGGGCCTTCGTCCCGGTGCAGCGGAAGCTGGACCGGGGGGACGCCCTGTCGGAGTTCATCCGGCACGAGGCGAGCGGTCTGTACGCGGTGCCGGGCGGGCCGCGGCCGGGCGAGTACGTGGGCCAGCGGCTTCTCGAAGCGTGAACGGACGGGCCGGGGGTTCTCCGGCCGGTCTAGGCTGATCGCATGTCAGCCACCCGATTCACGTATCTCGGCCCTGAGGGCACGTTCACGGAGGCGGCCCTGCGCACGCTGCCGGAGGCGGCCACCCGGGAGCTGGTGCCGATGGTCTCGGTACCGGCCGCCCTGGACGCGGTCCGCAGCGGCGAGGCGGCGGCGGCGCTCGTGCCCATCGAGAATTCGGTGGAGGGCGGGGTCACGGCCACGCTGGACGAGCTGGCCTCCGGCGAGCCGTTGATGATCTACCGGGAGGTGCGGCTGCGGATCGCGTTCGCCCTGCTGGTGCGGCCCGGGACCGGGCTGTCGGACATCAAGACGGTGACCGGTCACCCGGTGGCCCAGCCGCAGGTGCGGAAGTGGCTGCGGGCGAACCTGCCGGACGCGGTGTGGGAGTCGGCGGCCTCGAACGCCGACGGGGCGCGGCTGGTGCAGGAGGGGCGGTTCGACGCGGCCTTCGCGGGTGAGTTCGCCGCCGCCACCTACGGGCTGGAGCCCCTGGTCACGGAGATCCACGACGCGGAGAACGCGGAGACGCGCTTCGTGCTGGTGGGCCGGCCGGCCCGGCCGGCGGCGCCCACGGGGGCGGACAAGACCTCGGTGGTGATCTGGTTGGGTGACGACCGCCCGGGTGCGCTGCTGGAGCTGCTCCAGGAGTTCGCGGTCCGCGGGGTGAACCTGATGTTGATCCAGTCGCGGCCGACCGGCGAGGGGATCGGCAACTACTGCTTCGCCGTGGACGCCGAGGGGCACATCGCGGACCGGCGGGTCGGGGAGGCCCTGATGGGGCTGAAGCGGATCTGTCCGAACGTCCGGTTCCTCGGTTCGTACCCGCGGGCCGGGGTCTCGCCCGCCGAGGTGGGCGCTCCTCGGGAGGGGACCTCGGACAGTGCCTTCTCGGCCGCGGCGGATTGGCTGACGCGCTGCCTCGACGGGCGGGGCTGAGGGGGCGGTCGGGCCTCGGGGTCTTCCCCACAGCTATCCACACAGTTATCCACAGGGGCACCTTCTCGACCTGGGGATAAGTCGACATCGGAGCCCGGCATGCTCGACAAAACGCACATCTCGCCAGGTGAACACCGGGATCCCGGCAGGCGAACGGTGTCACCCGGTTACCATTGATCAACTCTTTGGAGCGAGGCATTCCCACCCGAATGAGTGTCTGAGTCGGGTTTGAACTTCGAATGACAGCCCCCGAGCCGCCATCGCGAAAGATTCCTCTCCGCATCCACAGCCACTCCCCACAGCCTGTGGATAACTACCGGGGAAGCCCCCGCTCCGCTGTGGACAAGAAGGCCCGACACCCCGCCGCGACCAGCGGCGGGGCCCGCGCCGAAGGATGCCCGCGCGGGGCGAAGCATCCCGTTTCCAGGAATGCGCGGTGGTTTATGAGGATTCCTCCGAGCCGTCGGGATCAAGCCACCCGGAACAGGTTTTCCATTCGCGGCAATTCGGGCATAGCGACACGCAGCGTGATATCGGTGTGAGTCCGTGAACCCCAGGCCGGTAGCCTGGAGGGGTGATTGACCTCCGGCTGCTCCGTGAAGACCCCGACCGTGTCCGCGCCTCCCAGCGCGCTCGTGGAGAGGACGTCGAGCTCGTCGACGCACTGCTCTCCGCCGACGAGCGCCGCAGGTCCTCCGGCATGCGCTTCGACGAACTGCGCAACGAGCAGAAGTCGCTCGGCAAGCTCATCCCGAAGGCCGGTCCGGAGGAGCGCGCGGAGCTGCTGAAGCGCGCCGAGCAGCTCAAGACGGACGTCAAGGCCGCCGAGGCCGACCAGAACGAGGCCGACGAGGCCGCCAAGTCCCTCCTGCTCCGTCTGGGCAACCTCGTCCACCCGGACGTCCCGGTCGGCGGCGAAGAGGACTTCAGCGTCCTGGAGACCCACGGCACCATCCGCGACTTCGCGGCCGAGGGCTTCGAGCCCAAGGACCACCTGGAGCTCGGCGAGGCGCTGGGCGCCATCGACGTCGAGCGCGGGGCGAAGGTCTCCGGCTCCCGCTTCTACTACCTCACCGGCGTGGGCGCCCTCCTGGAGCTCGCCCTCGTCAACGCGGCGATCGCCCAGGCCACCGAGGCCGGGTTCATCCCCATGCTGACCCCGGCGCTGGTCCGCCCGCGCGCCATGGAGGGCACCGGCTTCCTCGGCCAGGCCGCGGAGAACGTGTACCACCTGGAGAAGGACGACTACTACCTGGTCGGCACCTCCGAGGTCCCGCTCGCCGCGTACCACATGGACGAGATCGTAGAGGCCGACAAGCTGCCGCTGCGGTACGCCGGCTTCTCCCCGTGCTTCCGCCGCGAGGCCGGCACGTACGGCAAGGACACCCGCGGCATCTTCCGCGTCCACCAGTTCGACAAGGTGGAGATGTTCTCCTACGTCGCTCCGGACCAGGCCGAGGCCGAGCACCAGCGGCTGCTGGCCTGGGAGAAGCAGTGGCTGAACTCCCTGGAGCTGCCCTTCCAGGTGATCGACGTGGCCACCGGCGACCTCGGGGCCTCGGCCTCGCGGAAGTTCGACTGTGAGGCGTGGATCCCGACCCAGGGCAAGTACCGCGAGCTGACCTCCGCCTCCAACTGCGACAGCTTCCAGGCCCGCCGCCTGTCGGTGCGCATGCGGGAGAACCGCGAGGGCAAGAGCGTGGTCCAGCCGCTGGCCACCCTCAACGGCACCTTGTGCGCCGTCCCCCGGACCATCGTGGCCCTCCTGGAGAACCACCAGCAGGCCGACGGCACGGTGCGGGTCCCCGAGGTGCTCCGGCCCTACCTCGGCGGCCGCGAGCTGCTGGAGCCGATCGCCAAGTGAGCTTCCCGTACCGCCTCGTCGCCACGGACCTCGACGGCACGCTGCTGCGTGGCGACGAAACGGTCTCGGAACGCACCCGTGAAGCACTCGTCGCGGCCACCGCGGCGGGTGCGGCGCACATCGTCGTCACCGGCCGGGCCGTGCCCTGGACCCGGCACATCCTGGACGACCTGGGCTACCAGGGCCTCGCGGTGTGCGGCCAGGGCGCCCAGCTCTACGACGCGGGCAGCCACCGGCTGCTCACCTCGGTGACCCTGGACCGGCAGCTCGCCGGCCTGGCCCTGTCCAAGATCGAGGCCGAGCTCGGACCGGTGGCCATGGCCGCCAGCCGGGACGGGCTCGACGGCCAGGTCCTGGTCGGCCCGGGCTACCGGGTGCAGGAGGGCCCCCTGCCGTACGTGTTCCTGCAGGACACCGCGGAGATGTGGACGGCCCCGCTGAACAAGGTCTACATCCAGCACCCGGACCTGGACGACGACGCCCTGGCCACGACCGCGCGGGCGGCCGTGGGCAGCCTGGTGGACATCGTGATGGCGGGTCCGGGAGTGGTGGAGATCCTTCCGCTCGGCCTGAGCAAGGCCACTGGTCTGTCCCTGGCCGCGCGGCGCCTGAAGGTCAAGGCGGCGGAGACCATCGCCTTCGGCGACATGCCGAACGACATCCCCATGTTCGCCTGGGCCGGGCACGGCGTGGCCATGGCCAACGCCCACCGTGAGCTCAAGGCCGTGGCCGACGAGACCACCACCTCCAACGAGGAGGACGGCATCGCGGTGGTGCTGGAGCGCCTGCTCGGCGCCTGAGGGCTCAGGGGGCGCCCTGCGCCCCCTGGCCCACGGCCGGAAACGCGGCCGACCACGAGGACGTCCACACGACGGGGCCGGGGCGGCCCGCGCCTTCCGGCGCGCTCGAAGCGGCCGCCCCGGCCCTTGTCGTGCTCCCCGCTGACCCCCACTCTGCCGGGGGCGTTCCCGGCTTTCCAGCGAATTTCACCCGGACCGGACGGGGCCGCGGACCGTGCTCAGGCCGGTCCGGCGGGCCGGCTCAGGGGGGCGGACCCCCGGCCGCCGCGGGCTGTGTTTCACGTGAAACACGGGAGGGCGGCGGGTTCCTGGTGAGGGGCCAGGCCAGCAGGCCGATGGACAGGGCGATGGCGTGCCCGAGGTCGGTGAACGTGGCGTCGGTGAACAGGGGCACCCCGAAGAAGGCCACCACCCCGGCCAGATAGAGCCAGCGCCGGCGGCCGGGCAGCCGGTAGGTCAGGACCCCCACGGCGGCGGCGAGCCCGTAGCTGACGCCCACGTCGACCACGTGCACCATGCTGCGCGGCGCCCGGTCGTCCTGGATCGCCATGAGCACCACCTTCTGGCTGATCAGGGTGGCCACGATGTGCCCGGTGGCCACGATCACCAGCCACCGCAGCGTGCCGAGCCACCGCTCCACGGGGGCGTGGAAGAGCTCGAAGAGCACCAGGTAGAGGGGCAGGGAAGCCGGGTTCTCGATCCAGAAGGCGCTGGTCACCAGGGACTGGATCGGATGCTTGACCAGCTCGTGGATGTTGCTGCTGTTGCGGTGCATCAGCACGTGGTCGAGGTGGTCCGGGGCGATCGCCACGATCACGCTGGTGATCGCGATGATCAGCAGCCAGATGTGGGTCCCGGGCGAGGACCGGATCCAGGACCTCACCGGCCGGGAGGGCTCGGGCTCGGGGTGCGACGCCATGGACCGATCATGACCCGCAACGCCGTGCCCCGCCCGGTGTGTACAGCGGGCGGGGCACGGAGCGGGGACGGGGGAGTTCCTACTCCTCGCCCGCCAGGGTCAGCCGGCGCAGCTTCTGGCCCGCGTACACCGTGGCGCCCACGGTGACCACGAGCAGCAGGACCACGGCGGTGGGCAGGCCCACCGCGGAGTCCACGATGCCGGGCCCGGTGATCTTCTCGGCCAGGGCCAGGGACCACTGCTGGACGCTCAGCGTCTTGGCCCCTTCCACCAGGCTGCCGAACAGCGACTCCCAGACCAGGGCGTAGACGAGCCCGAAGACCACGGCGTGCCGGCTGACGGTGCCCAACAGCAGGAAGAGGGCGCTGTAGGCCACGGAGGCCACCAGCGCGGCGACGGTGTACGCCACGGCGATCTGCTGGCCGTTGCCGTTCAGGATGAAGCCGGCGATCAGGGTGGGCACGGCCGAGAAGGCCATGGTCACCGCGATGGCCACGATGAGCTTGGTCATGATGATCGTCGGCCGCTTCACCGGCTTGGCGAGCAGGTAGACGATGGAGCCGTCGTCGATCTCGGGGCCGATGGCCCCGGTGCCGGCGATGACCCCGATCAGCGGGACCATGGTGGCCAGGGCGAATCCGCCCAGCAGCCCGGAGGCCACCCGGTCGTCGACCCCGGTCAGCACCCGCACGGCGAGGGCGATCAGGATCAGCAGGGCGGGCAGGGCGAAGAGGATCAGGGCGCGGCGACGGCCGAGCAGGGCCCGGTAGGTGAGCCGGGCGACGGTGGGGTGGTACATCTCTGCCAGCTCCTTTCAGGCCGAGACGAGGTAGGAGAAGACCGATTCCAGGGACTCGTCCGAGGGCGAGACCGTCAGGAGCCGGATGCCGTGCGCCCGCGCGACGCGGGGCAGCAGCTCGGTGAACCGGCCGAAGTCCACGGCCTGGATACGCAGGGCCCCTTCGGCGTGGTCCACCTCGATGCCCGCGGTGGACGGGTCCGCGATCAGGGCCGCGGCCAGGGCGCGGTCGTCGGTGGAGCGGACGAGGTAGCGGTGCGGCCGGTCCGTCATCAGGCGGCGGATCTTGCGGAAGTCGCCGGAGGCCGCGTGCCGGCCGGCCACGATGACCTCGATGTGGGAGGCGAGCTGCTCCACCTCCTCCAGGATGTGCGAGGAGAAGAGCACGGTGCGTCCCTCGTCGCCCATCCGGCGCAGGAGGTCCATCAGCTGCATGCGCTGGCGGGGGTCCATGCCGTTGAAGGGCTCGTCGAGGAGGAGCACGGACGGGTCGTGGACGAGGGCGGAGGCCATCTTCACGCGCTGCCGCATGCCCTTGGAGTACGTGGCGATCTTGCGGTCCTGGGCGTACTCCATCTCCACGGTGGCGAGGGCCGTGCGGGCGGCCCGCTCGTCCAGTCCGTGGAGTTCGGCGTTGGCCACGACGAACTCGCGGCCGGTGAGGAAGTCGTACATGGACTCGCGCTCGGGCACGACGCCGATGTGGCGGTAGACCGTCTCGTTGCGCCAGATCGGGGCCCCGTCGAGGGTGACGGTGCCGGTGGAGGGGGCCAGGAAGCCGCCCATCATGTTGATCAGGGTGGACTTGCCCGCCCCGTTGGGGCCGAGGAGTCCGGTGACCCCGGGCCCGATGCGCATCGTCACGTCGTTCACCGCGACGACGTTGCCGAACCAGCGGGAGGCGTGGTCGATGTCGATGAGGGTCACAGCCCGGCCTTCCGGTAACGGCCCATCAGGGCGGCGTAGGAGCCGGCGATGAGGGCGAAGACGACCAGCAGGTAGACGAGGCCGGCGCCGGCACCCGGTCCGTAGCCGCCGGGGAAGGCGGAGGTGGCGCCGAGGAAGGCGGTCTGCACGCCGTCGACCAGGGTGATCGGGGAGAACAGGCCCATCCACTCGATGGCGCCGGTGTTCCCGGTCTCGTAGGCCACCGCCTGCACGGCCGAGACCGCGCCGTACGGGATGACCAGGAGGGCGATCACGGCGGCGACGCCGAACCCGCGGCGGGGCGTGAGGGCGGCCATGACCAGCCCGATCCCGGCGAAGAGGAGGGAGAGCAGCACCACGGACACCAGTCCCTGCGCGAACCCCTTGGTCTGGTCCGCGAAGTCGAATTTGGCGAGCAGCGCCCCGATGTACATGACCAGCAGCGGGGCCGCGGTCAGGATGAACAGGGCGGAGAACATGGCCGCGTATTTGGCGAGGACGTAGTCCACGCGCTCGATGGGCCGGGAGAAGTACAGCGGCACCGTCTTGAAGCGCAGGTCGCGGGAGACGGACTGCGGGGCCTGGGAGGCCAGGTACAGGCCGATGACCATCTGCAGGTAGAGGGCGTACGAGGTGTACTTCAGCGGCAGGTCGGTGGAGCCGGGGACGGCGATGGCCACCGCGACGATGATGGCCGCGGGCACGCACATCACGGCGAACAGCAGCATGGGCAGCACCTTGGACTTGGCCGAGCGGCCGAGTCCGTAGGCCCCGCGCAGGGACTGCGAGAACAGCGACCGGCGGGCGTAGGCGCGGCCGAGGCGGGGACCGTCGTACGAGCGGTAGCCGATGTTGTGGATCCGGGTGGAGGCCTCAGGCGCCATCGTGGCCGGCTCCCTTCTGGGCGTGCTGGTGCGGGGCGTTCTGCGCCTGCTGCGGTCCGTCGCGGAACACTTCCGCGATGTGGTGGCGGCGCTGTTCCATCCGGACCAGGCCGAGTCCGAGGGAGACGACGGTGTCGCGGACGGTGTCGTAGGTCTCCTCGCCGGCGGCCTCGACCAGGAGGATGTGCCCGGCACCGGGCAGTCCCTGTTCGGTGCCCGCGTGCAGGGTGACGCCGGCGGCGGCGAGGGCCTCGCGGAGGGCGCGGGTGCCGTCGGGGTGCGCGTCGGAGTCGGTGACCTCCACCGCGAGGGTGGCGGTGGTCTGGGTGAAGTCGCTGGTGGAGCTGGACCTCAGGAGCTTGCCGCCGTCCACGACGACCACGTGGTCGCAGGTCCGCTCCAGCTCGCCGAGCAGGTGCGAGGTGACCAGCACGGAGATGCCGAAGTCGGTGTGGATGCGGCGGATGAGGCCGAGCATCTCGTCGCGGCCGACCGGGTCCAGGCCGTTGGTCGGCTCGTCGAGGAGGACCAGCTGGGGGTCGTGGACCAGGGCCTGGGCCAGCTTGACCCGCTGCTTCATGCCGGTGGAGTAGCCGCCGATGGGGCGGTACCGCTCCTCGTAGAGGCCGACGTGGCGCAGCGTGTCGGCGGTCCGTTCGCGGGCCGCGGTGGGCGGCAGGCCGGACATCCGGGCCATGTGGACGACGAACTCGGTGGCCGAGACGTCGGGGGGAAGGCAGTCGTGTTCGGGCATGTAGCCGACGCGTTCGCGGATGGCGCTGCCATGGGTGGCGACGTCCAGTCCGAGCACGGCGGCGCGGCCCTCGGTGGCGGGGGACAGTCCCAGCAGGATCTTGATCAGCGTGGACTTGCCGGCTCCGTTGGCGCCCACCAGGCCGGTCACTCCGGGCCCGATGTCGAGGGAGAGCCGGTCGAGGGCGGTCACCTTGGTGTACCGCTTGCTCAGGCTTTCGGTCGCGATGACAGTCACGTTCCGAAGGTAGTGGCGCGAACCCGACGGTCGCGTCAGACCTGGAGCCGTACCCGTCTCAGCCTTGAGGCGTACGGGATCCCGCTGAAGGACTACGGGACGGCCGGTGGACACGCGGTCGGGGGGTAGGGGACGGCCCGGAACTTCGGGGCAGTCGGTGCAGGGGCCTTGACGTGATCTCCAGGCATTGTCACATTCATCAGTGTCAAGTTACGGACGCGTACGGCTACTCGGACGGACGGCTGTCATGGCAGGGGTCATCAGGGAACTCTCCGCGGAGCTCCGCGGATTCAGGGAAGTGCAGCGGCTTTCCTACGCCTGTGCGGAGGCGGTCGCGGCACGGCTGGAGCCGGGGATCACCGAGCGGCAGGCGGCCCGGATGCAGCGGGACTGGCTCGGCGAGCACGGGGTGCGGGACTGGTTCCACCTGCCGTTCGCCTGGTTCGGGGACCGCACGGCCTTCGTGGGCTTCCGGATACCCCTGCAGTTCTTCCCCACCGATCGCCGGCTGGAGCCGGGCATGCCGTTCATCCTCGACATGGCCCCGATCCACCGGGGGTACGCGGCCGACGTCGGCTACTCGGGGAGCCTCGGGCTGAATCCGGTGCAGGACCGGCTCATGGACGACCTCCGGGAGCACCGCGAGCTGATCCTGGCCGAGGTCCGTGAGCGTCGCCCGCTGCGGGAGATCTACGAGGACGTGGAGCGGCTGATGGCCCGGCAGGGCCATGCGAACCGGCACCGGGCCTATCCCTTCGGCGTGATCGCGCACAAGGTGGACCGGGTGAAGGAGCGGCGCTGGTCCCCGCGGGTGTTCGGGTTCGGCACCCAGTCCCTCAAGGGGCTGCTGAGCGATGCCGTGCACGGGCACCGGGAGGGCTGGTCCCCCCTGTGGAGCCCGTACAGGTTCTCCGACCACCCCCCACAGCCGGGGCTGTGGGCGGTGGAGCCGCACCTCGGTTTCCGCGGGACCGGGGCGAAGTTCGAAGAGCTCCTGGTGGTCACCGATTCACGGGATCCGCAGGAGAGCGCATTCTGGCTGGACGACGATCTGCCGCACGTGCGGCGCTGGGCGGAGGGGAAGGCGTGAGCATGACGGCGATGGACGGCGCGCGGGAGCGCTGGGTGGCGACCGGTGGGATCGAGCTGTGCGTGGTGGAGCTCGGTGACCCGGAGCGGCCCACCGTCGTGCTGGTGCACGGGTACCCGGACAGCAAGGAGGTGTGGTCGGAGGTGGCCGAGCGGCTCGCCGGCTCCTTCCACGTGGTGCTGTACGACGTCCGGGGTCACGGCCGGTCGGCCGTCCCGAAGCCGTTGCGCGGCGGGTTCACCCTGGAGAAGCTGACGGACGACTTCCTCGCGGTGGTCGACGCGGTCAGCCCGGACCGGCCGGTGCACCTGGTGGGGCACGACTGGGGTTCGGTGCAGGGTTGGGAGTTCGCCACCGTCAAGCGGACCGAGGGCCGGATCGCCTCCTTCACCTCGATCTCCGGGCCTTCCCTGGACCACTTCGGGCACTGGATCAAGAAGCGGATGGCGCGGCCCACTCCGCGGCGGGCCGCACAGCTCCTCGGTCAGGGCGCCAAGTCCTGGTACGTGTACATGCTGCACACCCCGGTGCTGCCGGAGCTGGCCTGGCGGGGCCCGTTGGGCAAGCAGTGGCCGCGGATCCTCCAGCGGGCCGAGAAGCTGCCCGCGGACGGGTACCCGACCGCCTCGCTGCCCTCGGACGCCGCGCACGGGGCCTGGCTGTACCGGGACAACATCCGCGCGCGGCTGTCCCGGCCCCGACCGGACGCCTTCGCGCACGTACCGGTGCAGCTGATCACCCCGACCGGCGACGCCTTCCTCTCCGAGCGGCTCTACGACGAGCTGGAGCTGTGGGTGCCGAGCCTGCTGCGGCGGACCCTGCCCGCCAAGCACTGGGTGCCGCGGACCCGCCCGGACCAGGTCGCCTCCTGGATCACGGAGTTCGTCACGGGCCAGGAGGACCAGCCGGGCGGGGCCGGTGCGGGGGCCGCCGTCGCGGTGACGGGCAAGGCCGCGCGCCGGGCGGCGCGGGCGAGCGGGTACGCGCAGCGCTTCGGCGGACAGCTGGTGCTGGTGACCGGCGCGGCCAGCGGGATCGGCCGGGCCACCGCCTTCGCCTTCGCCGAGGCGGGGGCGCGGGTGGTGGCGGTGGACCGGGACGGCGAGGGCGCCGCCCGGACCGCCGAGATGGCCCGGCTGCTCGGCGCGCCGGACGCCTGGGGCGAGGTCGCGGACGTCAGCGACGAGCAGGCGATGGAGAAGCTCGCCGCGAAGGTGGCCGCCGAGTACGGGATCGTGGACGTCCTGGTCAACAACGCCGGGGTCGGGGTCTCCGGCTCCTTCTTCGACACCTCGGCGGAGGACTGGAAGAAGGTCCTGGACGTCAATCTGTGGGGGGTCGTCCACGGCTGCCGGATCTTCGGCCGCCAGATGGCGGAGCGCGGCCAGGGCGGGCACATCGTGAACACCGCGTCCGCGGCCGCCTACCTGCCCTCGCGCGGGCTGCCCGCCTACAGCACCTCGAAGGCCGCGGTGCTGATGCTCAGCGAGTGCCTGCGCGCCGAGCTGGCGGACAAGTCCATCGGGGTCTCGGCGATATGCCCGGGGATCGTCAACACCAACATCACCGCCACGACCCGGTTCGCCGGGGTGGACGCGGCGGAGGAGCGGCGGCGGCAGCAGCGTTCCTCCCGGCTCTACGGGCTGCGGAACTTCCCGCCGGAGAAGGTGGCGGAGGCCGTGCTGGACGCGGTGGTGCGCAACCGGGCCGTGGTCCCGGTGACCCCGGAGTCCCGGGCCGCGCTGTGGGCCTCGCGGCTGGCTCCGGGGGTGCTGAGGGCCGTCGCACGGTGGGAGCCGCGGCTGTGAGCCCGCATCCGACCGGCCGCGCGGGGTGGAGGCCGGCCGTCGGTCCGGCCCGCGGGACCGGCCGGCGGGCGGGCGCACCGCCACCCGCGTGATCGGCGGGGCGCACCTGCCGCTCCCGGCCGGGGAACGGCAGTCGCCGCGGGCGCGGGCCCGCTCCGCGACGGAGGGGTCGCCGCCCGCCCGGAGAGAGCGCGGCGCGGCCATACCCCGCTCCTTCCGGCGGTCGTACCATCCCTCGCAGGAAGGCTCGCTGCGCAGGGCAGTCGAGCACCCGGCGGCTTCGCCCGCCGCGCGGGCAGCGGCGGGGGCGGCGGGCCGGGCCGCGCCGTCCCGGACGGCGGGCCCGGGCGGGCCGGGGGCGTCTGGCGAGGGAGTGGGTTTGTCCGATCAGGCAACAGCCGAGTACCGGATCGAGGATCTGGCGCACCGCAGTGGTGCCACCGTGCGGACGATCCGGGCGTACCAGGACCGCGGCCTGCTGCCCAGGCCGGAGCGGCGCGGGCGTTCCAATGTGTACGGGGACGCGCATCTGGCCCGGCTGCGGCAGATCGCCGACCTGCTGGACCGCGGGTACACCCTGGCCTCGATCAAGGAGCTGCTGGAGGCCTGGGACGCGGGGCGCGGTCTGGGCGGGGTCCTGGGTCTGGTGGCCGAGGTGCACGGGCCGTGGACGGACGAGGAGGCGGCCCGGATCACCCGGGACCAGCTGAACGACCGGTTCGGCGGGGTCCCGGACGACCGGGCCGTGGACGAGGCCGTGGAGTTGGGGGTGCTGGAGCGGATCCCTGGCCGGGTGGACGAGTTCCTGGTGCCCAGTCCGCAGGAGCTGGCGGTGGCCGCCGAGCTGCACGCGGCGGGGGTGCCGCTGTCGGCCATCACCGGGCACCTGCGGGAGCTGCGGGGCCAGGTGGAGAACATCGCCTCCCGGTTCCTGGAGTTCACCACCGAGCACGTGTTCGCCCGGTACCTCGGCGGTCCCTCCCCCGCCGGTTCGGAGGAGGAGCCTTCGGACGGCGGCGCCCCGGCCTGGACCGGCGAGGTGACCCTGACGGAGGCGGCGGCCACGGAGGCCGCGGCGATGGTCCGGAGGCTGCGACCCCTCGCCCAGCAGACGGTGGACGCCGAGCTGGCGCGGGCCATGCGGCTGTTCGCCACCCGGCACCTGCAACAGCATCTGGGGGCGCCGGGGCAGTCGCCGGTGCCGCAGGGGCCGACCCCGGTGCCGCTGCCCGCCGATACGGTCCGGGCGGTGCAGGAGCTGGTGGGCCCCGACCACGTGGCCGCGTTCGTGCGGGCGGCCACCGAGCGGGAGCTCCAGGCGCGCACGATGAACGAGCTGGCCGGTCGGAGGGGCCGCTGACTTACCCACAGGGTCACCCTCAGCCCCTCACCCATTCGGCTACAAAGGGCACCAAATCGGCTGTGGAAAGCCCGGTTTCCCTGTGGACGGACTCAACTGACGGCCTTGTAGCCGCTGTTGAGCGGGGTCGTCGCGAGAGTCCCGATCACCTCGCGACGGGGCCGTCCGTACAGGAGCAGGGAGAGCACCACCCCGAGGACCCCGCCGACCAGCTGGGCGGCCACGAAGCCGGGCAGGGAGGCCGGCGCGATGCCGGTGAAGGAGTCGCTGAAGGCCCGGCCCAGGGTCCCCGCCGGGTTGGCGAAGGAGCCGGAGGAGGTGAACCAGATCGCCGCCCCGATGTAGGCGGCGACGGCCGCGGGGATCAGCCGGGGGCGGCCGATGCGCCCCAGGCCCTCGATGACGAGCACCAGGCCGGCGGTCGCGACCACCTCGCCGACCAGGAGGTGGCCACCGTCCCGGACCTGCGTGGCCAGCACGCCCGGCACCCGGCCGAACATCGCCTCGGCCAGCACCGCCCCACCGACGGCGCCGGCGGCCTGGGACGCGACGTAGAGGGCCGCTTCGGGGCCCGTGAGACCCTCCCCGCCGGTCCTGCGGGTCCACCAGGAGACCAGGGTGACCACGGGGTTCAGGTGCGCGCCGGAGAGCGGACCGAAGAGGGTGATGATCAGCCCCAGCCCCACCGCGGAGGCGGCCGAGTTGGCGATCAGGGCGGTACCGGTGTCCGCGGCGAGGGCCGCGGCCTGGATGCCTGAGCCGACGACGATCACGAGCAGGGCCGCGGTGCCGACGAATTCGGCCGCGGCCCGGCGCGGCAGGGCGGCGGGAGCGGGCATGGGGAACCCCCTGGGGCAGGTGCGAGGAAACGGCCGGACGGCCAGCGGAAAATGTATTCCGTATCTTGGAAGAGCGATAGAGGGTGTCCAGGCCGGAGCCACCGGCCGCCGGCGCACTCCCCCCACACCCCCGCCCCACCCGCCCGAGCCCCCCGCGAAAAGGGATGGTCCGGGGCCCGGAGGACCGGGCAGGCTGGCCGCATGGACGAACGGCGCACCGTGAAGGTGTCGAAATATGTCTCGAAGCACCTCCGACACCAACCGGAACGGATCGGACTGGTGCTCGACCCCCAAGGCTGGGTCGGAGTCGACGAGTTCCTCGCGGCCGCGGCCGCGCACAGCTTCCCCCTCACCCGGGCCGAGCTCGATCACGTCGTCGCCGCCAATGACAAACAGCGGTTCGCCGTCGAGGACGGCCGGATCCGGGCCAGCCAGGGCCACACCGTCCCCGTGGACCTCGCCCTGCCCGCCGCCGAACCCCCCGCGTACCTCTACCACGGCACCGCCCCCGCGGCCCTGGCGGCGATCCGCTCCGAGGGACTGCGCCCCATGGCCCGCCACCACGTGCACCTCTCCCCCGACCGGGAGACCGCGACCCGGGTCGGGGCCCGCCGCGGCCGCCCCGTCGTTCTGTCCGTGGACTCCGGGGCCATGCACCGCGCGGGCCACGTCTTCCGGGTCAGCGCGAACGGGGTCTGGCTCGCGGAGTCCGTACCGGTGGAGTTCCTGCGCTTCCCCTGAACGCCGTGGGGCTCAGCCCGCGCGGAGGAAAGCGCTGGTGGAGACCCGACCCACCATCTTCAGCCGGGTCCGACCCTCCAGGTGGGCGTCGGTGGCCTCCTGCACCCCCGGCCAGCGGCCGTCCCCGTAGTCGTCGAGCACGACGATCGCGCCCGTGGCCGCGATCTCCTCCACCCAACCCAGATCCCGGGCCACGCCCTCCCGGGAGTGGTCCCCGTCCACCACGATCACCCCGTACCGCCGGTCCGAGACCGCCTCGCGCACCGACGGGTCCTCCGAGAACCCCCGCTGGATCCGCAGCCGCTCGGGATCCACCCCGGCGTACCGCAGATTGGCCCGCACGACCTCCTCCGTGATCGGGGTACCCGAGGGGTCGCGGCTGATCTCGACACCCGGCTGGAGCTGCACCGGCGCGATGGGGTCCACGATTGTCAGCCGATAGTCCAACCCCCGGCGCACCACCTGCCGGACCATCCCGCCCGCGAACAGCCCGTACAGGGTCCCGATCTCCAGGATCTCCCCGTTGGGCGGGCCGAGCAGCGGGGTCGTGGTCAGCTTCCCCAGGATGTTCGCGGTCGAGCCCGCGATCCGACCCACACCCCGGGACTCCACCTCCACCAGGGTGCGGAAGGCCTGCGCGGTCTCCGTCCAGGCCCCCGGCCGCCCCGCCACCGCCGCGATCTCGTCGGAGAGCTTCTTGAACATCTCCCGGCTCGGCATCCGGTCGTTGTGGCGGCCGTCCTTCCCGTACAGCAGGTCGTACGAGAAGGGGCGGCTGTGCCGCTCGGAAAGCTGCTCCTGGGTCCGACGCAGTTCCTGCCGCAGCGCCTCGATCTGCCGGTCGGCAGCGCGCAGCCTCCGGTCGATCCGCCGGTCGATCCGGTCGACCACGGGCTGGAGCAGACGCCGCGCGGGGTGGGCGCGGAGGGGCACATCGGTCATGGCGCACTCCTGGCTACGGGATGTTTCACGTGAAACGACGCTAGTGAGCGGGCCGATCGGACCCAAGGCGCCCTGAGGGAAGTTCGCGCACTGTCACCACCCCAACCCCCTTGCGTCTGCGCCCCGTTCACGCCCGCTCCACCCGGCGCCCGCCGCACCACCCCGGACCACCGCGGGGAGGGCGACGACGTCCGCGCGGTGGCGGACACAGCGGAGGGCGGTGGGACGGAGTCCCCGGAAGAAGGAGCGGGCGCTGAGCGCCCGGCCGTGTCCGCTCAGCGGACGTAGGCTCGTTCCCATGAGCACCTCCCTGCGCCTGAGCACCGTGATCCTCCCCCTTCACCGCTGGCAGGAAGGCGGCCGCGCCCGCTGGCAGCGGGCCGAGGAGCTGGGCTTCCACGCCGCCTACACCTACGACCACCTGTCCTGGCGCTCCTTCCGGGACGGCCCGTGGTTCGGCGCCCTCCCCACCCTCACCGCCGCCGCCGGCGCCACGACCCGGATGCGGCTGGGCACCCTGGTCACCTCACCGAACTTCCGCCACCCCGTGACCCTCGCCAAGGAACTGATCTCCCTGGACGACGTCTCCGGCGGCCGGATCACCCTCGGCATCGGCGCGGGCGGCAACGGCTTCGACGCCACCGCCCTCGGCCAGGAACCCTGGACCCCCCGGGAGCGCGCCGACCGCTTCGCCGAGTTCGTCCCGCTGCTGGACCGGCTCCTCACCGAAGGCGCCGTGTCCGCGCAGGGCACCTTCTACTCCGCGGAGGAGGCCCGCAACCTCCCTGGCTGCGTCCAGCGCCCCCGGCTCCCCTTCGCCGTGGCGGCCACCGGCCCCCGCGGCCTGAAGCTCGCCGCCCGACACGGCCAGGCCTGGGTCACCACCGGGGACCCGAAGCTCTACGAGGCGGGCACCCCCGAACAGTCGGTGGAAGCGCTCCGCGGCCAGCTCGACAAGCTCGGCAAGGCCTGCGCGGACATCGGCCGTGACCCCGCCGAACCGGACAAGATCCTGCTCACCGGCTTCACCCCCGACCGGGGCCGCATCCTGGAGTCCGTGGACGCCTTCGTGGACTTCGCGGGCCGCCACGCGGAGCTGGGCTTCACCGAGATCGTCGTGCACTGGCCGGTCCCCGACTCCGACTTCGCGGCCGACGAGGAGGTCTTCGAGCGGATCGCCACCGAGGCCCTCGCGCAGCTCGGCGGCTGATTCCCCGCCCGACGGGGCCGGACCGCTCCCTCGGTCCGGTCCGGCCCCGGCCGGGGGGACCCCGGAAACGGTGCGGACCAGCCCCGATGTGCGGGGCCGCGCTCTTCTGTGCCGGCCCATGGGTGAAGATGGGCCTGTGACCGCAGCTGCCCAGGAACGCCCCGCCCCCCGCCTGATCGCCACCGACCTGGACGGAACGCTGCTGCGTGACGACAAGTCGGTCTCCGAGCGGACGGTGGCGGCCCTCGCCGCCGCCGAGGCCGCCGGGATCGAGGTCTTCTTCGTGACCGGCCGCCCGGCCCGCTGGATGGACGTGGTGAGCGAGCACGTGCACGGCCACGGGCTGGCCATCTGCGCCAACGGCGCCGCCGTGGTCGACCTGCACGGCGGCCGCCGGTTCGTGGAGGTCCGGGCCCTCGCCCGGCCCGCCGCCCTCCAGGTGGTCGAGGCCCTGCGGACGGTCGCGCCGCACAGTTCCTTCGCCGTGGAGACCACCACGG
Organism: Streptomyces sp. NPDC097619; assembly: GCF_040302735.1. NCBI lineage: Bacteria > Bacillati > Actinomycetota > Actinomycetes > Kitasatosporales > Streptomycetaceae > Streptomyces > Streptomyces sp. NPDC097619. Next base: position 56,267 of record NZ_JBEOSD010000003.1, read on the forward strand.
GCATCAACTACGAACCCGCCTACCCGCCCTTCTACATGGACCCGGGCGCCACCGTGGCCACGGCGGAGAAGCTGCTGCGCGAGCAGACCGACGAGGACAGCGCCCCGGTGCTGAAGCTCCTGGCGCACCACCCGGAGCTGTCCCCCGACGACTTCCTGGAGCTGGCCCGGTCCGCCGCCGGGGAGTTCGCCACGATCACCCGCTCCAGCCCGACCGCCCTGCTGGAGATCAGCGGCCCGGGGGTCTCCAAGGCCAGCACCCTGGCCCACTGCTGCGCGGAGCGCGGCATCTCCCCCGAGGAGGTCGTCGCCTTCGGGGACATGCCGAACGACGTGGAGATGCTGACCTGGGCGGGTACCTCGTACGCCATGGGCAACGCCCACCCGGCCGTGCTCGCCGCCGCCTCGGGTCGGACCGTGGCCAACAACGAAGACGGGGTCGCCGTGGTCATCGAGCAGATCCTCGCCGCCCGCACGGCCTGACCCCCAGCGGCTGACCCGCGCGCCCCGGCCCGCGGACCGCCCGGCGGACCGGCGCCGGGCCCGGCCCGCACCGCCCGGACGGGCCCTACAGCGGCGCCTCCCACACCAGGGTGGTGCCGCCGCCGTCCTCGCCCAGCCCCGGCCCGTACCAACTGGAGCCGCCCAGGGACTCGGCCCGCCGCTTGAGGTTCCGCAGGCCGCTGCGGCGACCGCCCTCGGGGATGCCCACCCCGTCGTCGGACACCTCCAGGCGCACCGCGGGCCGGCCGTCCGCGAGGGCCGCGGTGGCATCGAGCACCACCTCGATCCGGCCCGCCTCGGCGTGCCGGAAGGCATTGGACAGGGCCTCGCGCAGCGCCGCGATCAGGTTCTTGCCGACCAGCTCGCCCACCACGGCGTCCACGGCGCCCAGGAACCGGTGCGAGGGCTTGAAGCCCAGCGGCACCGCCGCCATGTTGATCTCCCGCAGGACGCGGGTCCGCAGGCCCGACGGGGCCTCCGCGGGCCCCTGTTGCAGGGCGAAGATCGCCGTGCGGATCTCCTGGATGGTCACGTCCAGCTCGTCCACGGCCTTGCCGACCCCGTCCCGCACCTCCGGAACGATGGACCGGCGCTGGGCCCCCTCCAGCATCATCCCGGTGGCGAACAGTCGCTGGATCACCAGGTCGTGCAGGTCGCGGGCGATCCGGTCGCGGTCCTCGAACACCGCCAGCCGCTCCCGGTCCCGCTGTGCCTCGGCCATCATCAGGGCCAGCGCCGCCTGGGAGGCGAACTGCGTGGCCAGGGTCCGCTCGGCCTCGCTGAAGGGGCGGGCGCCGCGGGCACGCGGGGTGACCAGGGCTCCCAGCACCCGGCCCCCGCTGTGCAGGGGCAGCATCATGCAGGGCCCGTAGCGGGCGGTGAGCCGTCCGAGCATGCGGGGATCGGTGGCGGCGTCGTCCACGAACAGCGGCTCGCCCTGCATGAGCCGGGCCACCACCGGGCTCTCGGCGGGGACGACCACCCCCAGGGAGGAAGCCGGGTCGTCCGAGGAGACCGCCACGATCTCCATCCCGCCCTCCTCGGCGGGCAGCATCACGATGCCGGCCGCCGAGTCCGCGAGGTGCCGCGCCTGCTCGGCGACGACCGACAGGGCGTCGTCGGCGTCCCCGCCCGAGAGCAGGGCGGTGGTCACCGCCACCGACCCGTCGATCCAGCGTTCGCGTTGGGTGGCCGCCTCGTAGAGCCGGGCGTTGCCGATGGCGATGCCGGCCTCGGTGGCCAGTACCCGGACCATGTGCACGTCGTAGTCGTTGAACTGCCCGCCGCCGTGCTTCTCCGCGAGGTACAGGTTGCCGAAGATCTCCCCCTGCACCCGGATGGGCACCCCGAGGAAGGTCTTCATCGGAGGGTGGTGCGCCGGGAAGCCCGCGGACCGCGGGTCCGCGGTCAGATCGGCCAGGCAGACCGGGTCCGGGTGCCGGATCAGGGCGCCGAGCAGGCCGCGCTTGCCGTCCGGCCGGTGCCCGATCAGCCGGGCCTGCTCGGCGCTGATCCCGTACGTGACGAAATCCGACAGGCCCCGGCCCTCGGTGTCGACCACTCCGATGGCCGCGTACCGGGCCCCGGCCAGCTCGGCGGCCGTCTCGCAGATCCGGTCGAGGGTGGAGTGCAGCTCCAGCCCGCTGCCCACCGACCGCATGGCCTCCAAGAGCTGTGGCACCCGGGCGGTGAGCTCGGTGGACAGCCCCTGGAGGCTCCTCGACGCCTGGGCGGCGGCGTCCAGCGGATCCGGGGACTCCTGCGACTCCTGCACTGACATGCCCTTGAGCCTAGTTAGTCCCTTTTACCAGGGAAAGTCGGCTCAGGAGGCGAGGGCCGGGGATTCGGCCGCCCGCTCCCGTTCCCGCATGTCCCGCAGCGGTCCCGGTACGGCCGCCAGCTCGGCGTACCCGCCGCGCTGGACCACCCGACCCCCGTCGAGGACCAGGACCTCGTCCACCGCCTCCAGACCCACCATCCGGTGCGTGATCAGCACGGTGGCGCGGCCTTCGGTGGCGGCCAGCAGGTCGGCGGTCAAGGCGTCTGCGGTCGCGGTGTCCAGGTGTTCTGCGGGCTCGTCGAGCACGAGCACCGGGAAGTCCGCGAGCAGGGCCCGGGCGAGGGCGAGCCGCTGGCGCTGACCGCCCGAGATCCGCTCCCCGTGTTCGCCGATCAGGGTGTCGAGCCCGTCCGGCAGCTCCTCGGCCCAGTCCAGGAGCCGGGCCCCGGCCAGGGCCCGACGCAGCTCCGCCTCGTCCGCTCCGGGGCGGGCCAGCAGCAGGTTCTCCCGGACCGAGCTGTCGAAGAGGTGGGCGTCCTGGGCGCAGAGCCCGACCAGGGCCCGTACGTCGTCCCCCGCGAGGGTGCTCGCGGGGGTGCCGGCGAGGCGGTAGGTGCCCTCCGCCGGGTCGAGGAAGCGCAGGAGCACTTGGGCCAGGGTGGTCTTGCCGGAGCCGGAGGGGCCGACGACGGCGATGCGGCGCCCGGCCTCCAGGGTGAGGTCCACGCCGGCCAGGGCGGGTGCCTCCTGGCCGGGGTGGCGGGCGGTGAGCCCGCGCAGCTCCAGGGGGAAGGGGTGCGCGGGGGCGGCGGCGGGGGTGGGGGGCTCGGTCACGGGGAGCGGGGTGTCGAGGACCTCGTGGACCCGCTCGGCGCTGCGCCGGACCCGTTGGCGGTACTGAACGGCGAGGGGGAGGCCCGCGACGGCCTCGAAGGCCGCGAGCGGGGTCAGGACCACCACGGCCAGGGCGACTCCGCGCAGCCGTCCGTCGTGGACGGCGGCGACGCCCGCGGCCGCGGACAGCACCACGGTGAGCCCGCAGACCAGGGCGGAGAGGCCGCTGCCGAGGCCGGTGGCGGCAGCGCCGCGGGAGGCGATGCGGGTGAGTTCGCGGTCGGCCCGCGCGGCCCGTTCGCGACGCTCCGGGAGGGCCCCGGCCACGGTCAGTTCGGCGGTGCCGGTGAGGAGGTCGGCGGTCCGGGTGGCCAGCAGGCCGCGTGCGGGGGCGAGCCGGCGTTCGGCCTGCCGGGCCACGGCCCCGCTGAGCAGAGGCACTCCGACGCCGGCGAGGAGCAGTCCGACGGCGAGGGCGGCGCCCGCCTCGGGCAGCAGCCAGGCGGTGAAGCCCACGGCTCCCGCGGAGACCAGGACCGCGGTGCCCACCGGGAGCAGCCAGCGCAGCCAGTAGTCCTGGAGGGCGTCGACGTCGGCGACCAGGCGGGAGAGGAGGTCTCCGCGCCGGGTGTGGCGCAGTCCGGCCGGGGCGATGCGCTCCAGGCGGCGGTAGACGGAGACCCGCAGGTCGGCGAGCATCCGCAGGACGGCGTCGTGGGAGACGAGGCGCTCCGCGTAGCGGAACACGGCCCGGCCGATGCCGAAGGCGCGGGTGGCCGTGACGGCCATCATCAGGTAGAGCACCGGGGGTTGTTCGGAGGCCCGGGAGATGAGCCAGCCGGAGACGGCCATGAGTCCGACGCTGCACCCGACCGCGAGGGAGCCGAGGAGCAGCCCCAGGCCGAAGCGGCCGCGGCGGGCCCGGCCGGTCTCGCGGACCCGGGCCAGGGCGCCTGCGGGGGCCGGTGCGGTGGTCGGGGTGGCCGGGGCCTCGTCCACGACGGGAGCACCGGCGGGACCGGGGCCGGTCGGGGTGCCGTACCGGGGGTCGGGGCGGCCGGGGCCGGTGAGGGGGGCCTGCCGTTCGGCGGGGAGGGCCCGGCCGGGGGCGAGGCGCACCACCCGGTCGGCGACCGCGAGCAGGGCGGGCCGGTGGACGACGAGGAGGACGGTGCGCCCCACGGCCAGTCGTCGGACGGCCTCGACGATGCCCGCTTCGGTCTCGCCGTCCAGGGCGGCGGTCGGCTCGTCCAGGAGGACGACCGGGCGGTCGGCGAGGAAGGCGCGGGCGAGGGCGAGGCGCTGGCGCTGGCCCGCGGAGAGTCCCAGTCCGCCCTCGCCGAGCTCGGTGGCGGCGCCGCGCGGCAGGTCCGCGACGAACTCGGCGGCTCCGGCCTCCCGCAGGGCGGCGGTCACGTCCTCGTCGTCGGCCTCGGGCCGGGCCAGCCGGACGTTCTCCGCGATGGTGCCCGCGAAGAGGTGGGGGCGCTGGGGGACCCAGGCGATCCGGCGCCGCCAGTCCGCGGGGGAGAGGTCGGCCAGTGCGGTGTCGCCGACCGACACCCGGCCCGTGGTCGGGGTCACGAAGCCGAGCAGGACGTGCAGGAGGGTGCTCTTGCCCGCTCCGCTGGGGCCGGTGAGGGCCGTGCAGGTGCCGGGTTCCAGGGTGAGCGAGACCGGGGCGAGGGCTTCGGTGCCGCGGCCGGGGTAGTGGACGGAGACCCCGTCCACCCGTACCGGCCAGGGTCCGTCCGGAACGGGTCGGGTGCCGGCGGGGGCCGGGTCCGGCGTCTCCAGGACCTCGAAGATCTCCTCGGCGGCCGCCAGTCCCTCGGCGGCGGCGTGGTACTGGGCGCCGACCTGGCGGAGCGGGAGGTACGCCTCCGGGGCCAGGATCAGGATGACGAGCCCGGTGTAGAGGTCCAGGTCCCCGTGGACCAGCCGCATGCCGATGGTGACGGCCACGAGGGCCACCGACAGGGTGGCCAGCAGTTCCAGGGCGAAGGAGGAGAGGAAGGCGATGCGCAGGGTGCGCAGGGTGGCCCGGCGGTAGTCGGCGGTGATGGCGCGGATGGACTCGGCCTGGGCCTTGGCCCGGCCGAAGACCTTGAGGGTGGGCAGGCCGGCCACCACGTCAAGGAAGTGGCCGGAGAGCCGGGAGAGCATCCGCCACTGCCGGTCCATCCGGGACTGGGTGGCCCAGCCGATGAGGACCATGAACAGCGGGATCAGCGGGAGGGTGCCCACGATGATGGCGGCGGAGACCCAGTCCTCGGTGACCACCCGGGCCAGCACCGCCACGGGGACCACCACGGCGAGGCCGAGTTGGGGGAGGTAGCGGGAGAAGTAGTCGTCGAGGGCGTCCACACCGCGGGTGGCCAGGGTGATCAGGGAGCCGGTGGAGCGGCTGCCGGGGTGGGCCGGTCCCAGGTCGGTGGCGCGGGCCAGGAGTCGGCCGCGGAGTTCGGACTTCACGGCGGCACTGGCGCGGTGGGCGGCCAGCTCGGTGAGCCAGGCCACCAGGGCGCGGCCCAGGGAGACGGCGACGAGGAGCAGCAGGGGGTCACGCAGGGCGGTGGTGTCCAGGTCCCGCTGGAAGGCTCCCACCACGATCTCGGCGATGAGCATGGCCTGGCCGACGACCAGCCCCGCCCCGAGGAGGCCGAGGACCACCACGGCGGCCAGGAAGCGGCGGGTGGAGCGGGCGTACCGGAGCAGACGCGGATCGATCGGTTTCACGTGAAACATGCCCCCTGGGCAGGGTCGGGCGTTCGGTCGGCCGGAGGCCCCGGGCGGACCCGGGGCGCTCCGGCGGCGCTCAGTGCGCCTCGGCGATGTGGTGGGTGCCGATGCGCTTGCGGAACACCCAGTAGGTCCAGCCCTGGTAGAGGAGGACGATCGGGGTGGCCACGCCCGCGCACCAGGTCATGATCTTGAGCGTGTAGGGGCTGGACGAGGCGTTGGTGACGGTGAGGTTCCAGGCGTCGTTCAGCGAGGAGGGCATGACGTTCGGGAAGAGCGTCAGGAACAGCATCGCGACCGCGGCCGCGATGGTGACCCCGGAGAGGGCGAAGGCCCAGCCCTCCCGGCCCTTGAGGTTGGTGGCGAGCGCCCCGAGCAGGGCGACCACCGCCACCACCATGGCGACCAGGCTCTTGCCGTCGCCCTTGGAGACCTGGGTCCAGATCAGGAAGACCAGCGCGAGCACGGCGGTGGCCGCGCCGAGCTTGAGGGCCAGGGCCCGCGAGCGGTCTCGGATCTCACCGACCGTCTTGAGCGAGGTGAAGACCGCGCCGTGGAAGGTGAACAGGGAGAGCGTGACCAGCCCGCCGAGGAGGGCGTAGGGGTTCAGCAGGTCGAAGAAGGTGCCGACGTACTCCTTGTCGGCGTCGATCTTGACCCCGCGGACGATGTTCGCGAAGGCCACGCCCCAGAGGAAGGCCGGGATCAGCGAGGTCCAGAAGATCGCGTGTTCCCAGTTGGTCTGCCAGTTCTCCTCCGGCCGCTTGGCCCGGTATTCGAAGGCCACGCCCCGGATGATCAGGCAGACCAGGATGATCAGCAGCGGCAGGTAGAACCCGGAGAACAGGGTGGCGTACCACTCGGGGAAGGCGGCGAAGGTGGCGCCGCCGGCGGTGAGCAGCCAGACCTCGTTGCCGTCCCAGACGGGCCCGATGGTGTTGATGAGGACCCGCTTCTCCTTGCGGTCCCGCGCCAGCAGCTTGGTCAGGACGCCGACGCCGAAGTCGAAGCCCTCCAGGAAGAAGTAGCCGATCCAGAGGACCGCGATGAGCACGAACCAGACGTTGGGGAGTTCCATGTGGCGTTCTCCTCGGCCTCAGTACGAGAAGGCCATGGGCCGGTCGGCGTCTTTGTCGTCGCCGCCGATCTTGGTGGGCGGGTTGAGATCGGACTCCGTGAGCTCGGGCGGTCCGGCCTTGACGTACTTCACGAGCAGCTTGACCTCGATCACCGCGAGGGTGGCGTAGAGCAGGGTGAAGACGGCCATGGAGGTGATGACCTCGCCCTGCGAGACACCGGGGGAGACGGCGTCCTTGGTGCGCAGGACTCCGTAGACCACCCAGGGCTGGCGGCCCATCTCGGTGAAGATCCAGCCCCAGGAGCTGGCGATCAGCGGGAAGCCGAGGGTCCACACGCCGAGCAGCCAGTACCAGCGGGTCAGGCGCGAGCCGAGGGGCTTCTTGAAGAGGACCAGGTGCGGTACCTCGTCCTCCCCGGTGCGCAGGCCCGGTGGCAGCATGAACTTCCTGCGGGTCAGCCACAGCCCCAGGAGTCCGATGGCGAGCGAGGCCATGCCGAAGCCGATCATCCAGCGGAAGCCCCAGTAGGCGACGGGGATGTTGGGCCGGTAGTCCCCGGGCCCGTACTTCTCCTGCTCGGCCTTGTTGACGTCGTTGATGCCGGGGACGAACGAGTCGAAGTCGTCGTTGGCGAGGAAGGACAGCAGGCCCGGAATCTCTATGGCCACCTTGTTGTGACCCTTGTCCACGTCCCCGTAGGCGAAGATCGAGAAGGGGGCGGGCGCCTCGCCGTCCCAGAGGGCCTCGGCGGCGGCCATCTTCATGGGCTGCTGCTTGAACATGACCTTGCCGAGCATGTCGCCGCTGATCGCGGTGAGGAGGCCGGCCACGGCCACCGTGACCAGGCCGACCCGCAGCGAGGTCCGCATCACCGTGATGTGCTTCTTGCGCATCAGGTGGAAGCAGGAGATGCCGACCATGAAGGCCCCGCCCGCGAGGAAGGCGGCCGTCAGGGTGTGGAAGACCTGGGTGAGGGTGGTGTTCTGGCTGAGCACGGCCCAGAAGTCGGTGAGCTCGGCGCGGCCGGACTCCTTGTTGATCCGGTAGCCGACCGGGTGCTGCATCCAGGAGTTCGCCGCCAGGATGAAGTAGGCGGAGAGGATGGTGCCGATCGACACCATCCAGATGCAGGCGAGGTGGACCTTCTTCGGCAGCTTGTCCCAGCCGAAGATCCACAGACCGATGAAGGTGGACTCGAAGAAGAAGGCGATGAGGGCCTCGAAGGCCAGCGGGGCGCCGAAGACGTCACCCACGAACCGCGAGTAGTCCGACCAGTTCATGCCGAACTGGAACTCCTGGACGATGCCGGTGACGACACCCATCGCGATGTTGATCAGGAAGAGCTTGCCCCAGAACTTCGTCGCCCTGAGGTACTTCTCCTTCCCGCTGCGCACCCACGCCGTCTGCAGACCGGCGGTCAGCGCCGCGAGCGAGATCGTCAGGGGCACGAAGAGGAAGTGGTAGACGGTGGTGATGCCGAACTGCCATCGCGCCAAGGTCTCCGGCGCCAAAGCTAGGTCCACGTCGTCTTCTCCTTCACATCGGCGTGGTCACATCGGCAGTTTGCCTGCTTCATCCAGGGCAATACGGGATGAAGCATGACACGCTTGTGAACGCGTTCACATTCACAAGCATTATGTCGTACCGGCTTTTCGATCTTCGAGGCGGGGTCCCCCTATCTCCTCCGCATCCACGGACAGGGGCACCCCTAGCCAAGGAATTCAACATCTTGTTGAATCCCGACCATGCAGATACGTATCTCCTGGCCCTCCGGCCATCTCACCGCCAGCCTCGGCGACACCCCCACCGCCTCGGCCCTGGCCGCTGCCCTCCCCCTGTCCGCCACCGCGCACACCTGGGGCGAGGAGGTGTACTTCGACACCGGGGTCTCCGTGGGCCTGGAGCCCGACGCCCGGCAGGTGGTCGAGCCGGGCACCGTGGCCTTCTGGACGGAGGGCGACGCCCTCGCCCTCCCCTACGGACCGACCCCCATCTCGCGCGGCGGCGAGAGCCGTCTGGCGAGCCCCTGCAACCTCCTCGGCTCCCTGGACGGCGACCCGCGCCTGCTCGCCACCGTCCGCGACGGGGACCCGATCCGCGTCGAACGCGCCTGACCCCGCCCCTCCTCCCCCTCCGTCCCTGGACCCGCACCACCCGCGTTCCCGCCGCGCCTCCCGCACGAGGTCCGGCCGGACACGACGAAGGGCCCGCCCCGCAGGACGGACCCTCCTCCTCGCGCCGCGGCTCACGCCACGGCTCACAGCTCCTTGCGGAACGCCTCCGCCGCGTGCAGGAACAGGTCGTTCGCCTCGGTCTCGCCGATCGTGACCCGCAGCCCCTCGCCCGCGAAGGGGCGCACCACGACCCCGGCCTTCTCACAGGCCGCCGCGAAGTCCAGGGTCCGCTCGCCCAGCCGCATCCAGACGAAGTTCGCCTGCGTGTCCGGCACCGTCCAGCCCTGCTTCAGCAGGGTCTCGTGGACCCGCGCGCGCTCGCCGACCAGGGAGCCGACCCGGCCCAGCAGCTCGTCCTCGGCCCGCAGCGAGGCCACGGCCGCGTCCTGCGCCAGCTGGCTGACACCGAAGGGGACGGCCGTCTTCCGCAGCGCCGCCGCCACCGGCTCGTGCGCCACGGCGAACCCGACCCGCAGCCCGGCCAGCCCGTACGCCTTGGAGAAGGTGCGCAGCACGGCGACGTTCGGCCGGTCCCGGTACAGCTCGATGCCGTCCGGCACGTCGGCGTCCCGGACGAACTCCCGGTACGCCTCGTCCAGCACCACGAGCACGTCGGAGGGGACCCGGTCCAGGAACCGCTCCAGCTCCGCCCGGCGCACCGCGGTGCCGGTGGGGTTGTTGGGGTTGCAGACGAAGATCAGGCGGGTCCGCTCGGTGATCGCCTCCGCCATCGCGTCCAGATCGTGCACGTCACCGGAGGTCAGCGGCACCTGCACGGAGGTCGCCCCGGAGATCTGGGTGATGATCGGGTACGCCTCGAAGGAACGCCAGGCGTACATGACCTCGTCGCCGGGGCCGGCCGTGGACTGGATCAGGGACTGGGCCACACCCACCGAGCCGGTGCCGGTCGCGACGTGCTCCACGGGCACCCCGAAGCGCTCCGCCAGCTCGTTGACCAGGCCGGTGCAGGCCATGTCGGGGTAGCGGTTGAAGTTCCCGGCCGCGGCCACCGCGCTCTCCAGCACGCCCGGCAGCGGGGGGTACGGGTTCTCGTTGGAGGACAGCTTGTAGGCCACCGGCCCCCCGGCGGCGGCCGGCTTGCCCGGCTTGTAGGTGGGGATGCCGTCCAGCTCGGCGCGCAGCTTCGGGCTCTTCTCGCTCACCGCAGGTCCTCCTCGACCGTTCCGCTCAACTCAATACTGCTCACCTTATGAGGATTCCGTCGCGCCGAGAATGGGTGCCGGAGGGAAAGAGGGGGCGTACGCATATATGCGCACGCCCCTGGCTCGCGCCGTGGCGCGCATCCCCCGTGAAGGTGAGTTGAGACCGGTTCGAGACCGGAGCACTTGGCATGCTCGTACCCATCGACAACTGACACCCCACGGCCGATCACCCAACTGGCCTTTATTTACAAGGCATTTGGGGGTGGCGAACCATGCAGAAACGTGCCTGTCAACGACTGCATATGCACACGGGCCTTCCCGGCCCCCGAGCCCTACTATCGGCTCGCCATGACAGCAGCAGGGAAGCATCAGGTGAGCCGGACGGAGACCCCCCGGCGGACCGGCCGGCAAGGACGGGCCGGTATCAGAGACGTGGCCGCGGCGGCCGGCGTCTCCATCACGACCGTCTCGGACGCGCTCAATGGCAAGGGGAGGCTGCCGGACGCCACCCGCCGCCACGTCCGCGAGGTGGCCGACCGGCTGGGCTACCGCCCCTCCGCCGCCGCCCGCACCCTCCGTACCGGCAAGTCCGGCCTCATCGGCCTGACCGTGACCACGTACGGGGATGAACCTTTCACCTTCACCGAATTCGCCTACTTCGCCGAGATGGCCAGAGCCGCCACCTCCGCCGCGCTCGCCCGCGGCTACGCCCTGGTCATCCTGCCCGCCACCTCCCGCCACGACGTCTGGTCCAACGTCGCCCTCGACGGCACCGTCGTGATCGACCCCTCCGACCACGATCCCGTGGTCACCGAGCTGGTCCGCCAGGGCCTCCCCGTGGTCTCCGACGGCCGCCCGGCGGGTTCCCTGCCGGTCACGGCCTGGGTGGACAACGACCACGAGGCGGCCGTCCTCGACCTCCTCGACCACCTGGCCGCCGCGGGCGCCCGCCGGATCGGCCTGCTCACCGGGACCACCACCGACACCTACACCCGGCTCTCCACCACCGCCTACCTCAACTGGTGCAAGCGCGTGGGCCAGGACCCGGTCTACGAGTCCTACCCCGCCCACGACCCGTGCGCGGGGGCCGTGGCCGCCGATCGGCTGCTGGCCCGCCCGGACCGCCCGGACGCGGTGTACGGCCTGTTCGACCCGAACGGCACCGACCTGCTCGCCGCCGCCCGCCGCTACGGGCTGCGCGTACCGGACGACCTCCTGCTCGTCTGCTGCAGCGAGTCGACGGTCTACGCCAACACCGAGCCCCCCATCACCACCCTCTCCCTGAAGCCGCGCCGCATCGGCACGGCCGTGGTCCAACTGCTCATCGACGCCATCGAGGGCGTGGACACCGGGCGCCCGGTCGAGCAGGTGATACCGACGGAACTCATCGTGCGGACCTCCTCGCAGCGCCGACAGCCCCGCACCACGGTGAGCCCGCCCCGCTCACCATCCCAGGACTGAGGCGAACAAACCGGGAGAAAGCACCGAGAACAGGCCGAGTCGGCTCGGGCCCGTCCAGGATTCACCACCCCTGGTGCGTCACAGAGCGCGAGCCGCATTCCTATGATGGGCGCACGACATCACGGACCCTCCGGTCAGGAGGGTCCGTGATGTGCGGCAGCGCGAGGTGGTGGAGGGGTCGATGACGCAGGGGGCCGGTCAGGGACCCGCGGTACGAACGGAAACGCTGCGGGACTTCCGCGTGCCCGCGGTCGAGCCCGCGCCGTACGGAGCCCCCAGCCCCGTGGCGTACGAGGACCACGCCGTCCTGCCGCACCAACACCCCGGCCCCGAGGCGGCACCGGCCCCGGTGACCGCCCACGAGCAGCCGCACGAACCGCCCCACGGTCACCCGCAGGGCCGTCCGCACCCGGCGCCCCACGAGGCCCCGTACCCCGGCGGCTACGAGCACCCCCACGCGAACCCGTACGGCGGCCCGCCCGACCCCCGGCAGGAACCCGCCGGGAGCGCGCCGGCCCCCGCGCCGGGCTTCGGAGCCGCGTACGAGGACCCCCGCCCGCACTCCCACGAGGCCGCCCACGGCGAGCCGCGTCCCGGCGGTGCCGGCGATTCCGGCGCGCCCGGCGAGTACGACGATTCGGACGAGCCCGAGGGCTACACCCCGACCCGCCGCGACCTGCCCGTCATAGGAGCGCGCGCCGGTGACACCGTCCAGGTCCAGCACGTCCCGGCCGACCGGCCCGGCGGCGGGCCCCTGTACGTGGTCGGCGACGTCCACGGCTACCTCGACGAACTCCTCACCGAGCTCCGCGCCCAGAACCTGATCGACGCGGACGGCCACTGGTCGGCCGGCAACGCCCGGCTCTGGTTCCTCGGCGACTTCACCGACCGGGGCCCCGACGGCATCGGCGTCATCGACCTCGTCATGCGGCTGTCCGCCGAGGCCGCGGCCTCCGGCGGCTACTGCAAGGCCCTCATGGGCAACCACGAGCTGCTGCTCATCGGCGCCAAGCGGTTCGGGGACACCCCCGTCTCCTCCGGCGCCGGCACCGCCACCTTCCAGGCCGCCTGGCTCCTCAACGGCGGCCAGCGCACCGACATGGAGCGCCTGGAGGACGTGCACCTCCAGTGGATGTCCCGGCTGGACGCGGCCGCCCTGGAGGACGGCCACCTGCTGCTGCACTCCGACACCACGGCCTACCTGGACTACGGCGACTCCATCGAGGACGTCAACGACCGGGTCCACGAACTGCTCAACCGGAACGACGCCAACGAGACCTGGGACCTGTTCCGGAAGTTCACCAAGCGCTTCGCCTTCCGCGACGAGGAGAGCGGCCCGGGCGCCGTCCGCGAACTGCTCTCCACCTACGGGGGCCATCGGATCGTGCACGGCCACAGCCCCATCCCGTACCTCCTCGGAGAGGTCGGCGGCGAGGACGACGAGGGCGGCGGCGGTCCGGTGGTCGAGGGCCCGCACGTCTACGCCGACGGCCTCGCCATCGCGATGGACGGCGGGGTCACCATGGCGGGCAAGCTGCTGGTCGTGCAACTTCCCCTGAGCGACTGAGCCTTCACGTTCCGGGGTATTTGAAGAATGCCCCTGTCACCGCGTGGCGTGGGCGCTCTACCATCGCTCTGTCCATAGCAGGCTCGCCTCCGTTTCCACCGTTTGTCCGGATCTACGCGGGCAAACCGGCCCGACGGAGTATCGGGGGATGCCCATGACAAGCGCTCCGCACCTGCTGAACGAGGACAAACCGGAGTTCGGACGCCTCCTCGACGAGGCATTGCGTACCGCGCACGAGCGACCGGAACTGTCCGCGGTCGGCGAAAGGCTCAATACCGAGCAATTGCGCACGATGGCCCTGAACGCCGGCGCGCTGCTGACGGCCGCCGCCTCGGCCGAGTACGAGCACTACGTGAAAGTACGGGCGGAATCCCGCGACGGGACCGCCGCCGTGCCCTTCCTGGAGACCGACGGGGAGGCGCACGGCGCGGGTGCCGGGGCCACCGCCGTGGTGGCGGTGCTCGCACCGGTGCTGGCGGGCACGGCCATGCTGATCTTCCTGTTGGTCGGCTACCTGCTCAAGCTCCTGGACCCGCCCCCGGCCTTCGCCGACACCATGCTGACGGCGGGCTGGTTCTTCGGGGCGCTGACCGCCGCCGCCATCCTCTGCGCCGCGATCGGGCTGCTCCTGACGGCCGTCCGCAACAGCGCCACCGAAGTGCCCGCGGACCGCGAGGAAACCGTGTCCGAGGAGATCCAGCGGGCCCGCGAGGCCTGGCGACACGCCCTCCTGGAGCGGGGCATCATGCCCTTCCTCCAGGACGCCCTCGCCGATCCCAGCGCCGACCCGAGCTCCACGGTCCCCCGGCGCCCGCCGGGACGACTGCCCCGGCCGGGCTACGAGAGCCCCGGTTTCACCAGCCCCGGCTCGCACTCCGGCAGTCAACGGCCGGGGTTCACCAGCCCGGCCTTCACGAGCCCCGACTTCGGCGGGCCCGCGGAGCGTTCCTCCGAGGAGGAGGGCCCGGCGACCGACCGGGACTGAGCGCGGCGCGTGTGGCGCAGCGCGTCTGGCGTGTGGCGCAGCGCGTCTGGCGTGTGGCGTGTGGCGTGTGGCGTGTGGCGTGTGGCGTGTGGCGTGTGGCGAAACGCGACGGACCGGTCGACGGCTCCCCCCAGAGGTCGTCGACCGGTCCCGTGCCGTGTCCGGCGGCCCCTCGGGCCGCCGGTGCGCGTCAGTCCGCCAGCGGCAGGTAGACGCGGCTGCCCTGCGCGGCGAACTCGGCCGACTTCTCGGCCATGCCCGCCGCGATCTCCTCGGCCTTCAGGTCCCCGCCGTGTTCGCGGCGGATGTCCTGGGAGATCTTCATCGAGCAGAACTTCGGACCGCACATGGAGCAGAAGTGCGCGGTCTTGGCGGGTTCGGCCGGCAGGGTCTCGTCGTGGAACTCGCGGGCCGTGTCCGGGTCGAGGGCCAGGTTGAACTGGTCCTCCCAGCGGAACTCGAAGCGGGCGTCGGAGAGGGCGTCGTCCCACTCCTGCGCGCCCGGGTGGCCCTTGGCCAGGTCCGCGGCGTGGGCGGCGATCTTGTAGGTGATCACGCCCGTCTTCACGTCGTCGCGGTTGGGCAGGCCCAGGTGCTCCTTGGGCGTGACGTAGCAGAGCATCGCCGTGCCCCACCAGGCGATCATGGCCGCGCCGATGCCCGAGGTGATGTGGTCGTAGGCGGGGGCCACGTCGGTGGTGAGCGGGCCGAGCGTGTAGAACGGCGCCTCCTCGCAGATCTCCTGCTGGAGGTCGATGTTCTCCTTGATCTTGTGCATCGGGACGTGGCCCGGGCCCTCGATCATGGTCTGCACGTTGTGCCGCTTGGCGATGGTGTTGAGCTCGCCGAGGGTCCGCAGCTCCGCGAACTGCGCCTCGTCGTTGGCGTCCGCGATGGAGCCCGGCCGCAGGCCGTCGCCCAGCGAGTACGTGACGTCGTACGCGGCGAGGATCTCGCAGAGCTCCTCGAAGTTCGTGTAGAGGAAGTTCTCCTTGTGGTGCGCGAGGCACCAGGCGGCCATGATCGAGCCGCCGCGGGAGACGATGCCGGTCTTGCGGCGCGCGGTCAGCGGGACGTACGGCAGCAGCACGCCGGCGTGGACGGTCATGTAGTCCACGCCCTGCTCGGCCTGCTCGATGACCGTGTCCTTGTAGATCTCCCAGGTCAGGTCCTCGGCGCGGCCGTCGACCTTCTCCAGGGCCTGGTACAGCGGCACGGTGCCGATCGGGACCGGGGAGTTGCGCAGCACCCACTCGCGGGTGGTGTGGATGTTGCGGCCGGTGGAGAGGTCCATGACCGTGTCGGCGCCCCAGCGGGTGGCCCAGGTCATCTTCTCCACCTCCTCCTCGATGGAGGAGGTGACGGCGGAGTTGCCGATGTTGGCGTTGACCTTCACCAGGAACCGCTTGCCGATGATCATCGGCTCGATCTCGGGGTGGTTCACGTTGGCGGGGAGCACCGCGCGGCCCGCGGCGATCTCCTCGCGGACCACCTCGGGGGAGACGTTCTCGCGGATGGCCACGTACTCCATCTCCGGGGTGGTCTCCCCCCGGCGGGCGTACGCGAGCTGGGTGACGGCCTGGCCCTGGCGGCCGCGACGGGGCTGCCGGGGGCGGCCGGGGAAGACCGCGTCGAGGTTCTTCAGACCCCCGCGCGGCGAGGTGTGCTTGATGCCGTCGTCCTCGGGACGGACCGGGCGGCCCGCGTACTCCTCGGTGTCCCCGCGCGCGATGATCCAGTTCTCGCGGAGCGGGGCCAGGCCCCGGCGGACGTCGGTGTCGATCTGCGGATCGGTGTAGGGGCCGGAGGTGTCGTACAGCGTCACATCGCGGCCGTTGGTGAGGTGGACCTGACGGACCGGCACCCGCAGGTCGGGGCGGGAGCCCGCGACGTAGCCCTTGTGCCAGCCCGGAGTGCGGGTCCCGGTGCCTTCGCCGTCCGTGCCGACGGCAGGCGTGCGTGCATCCTGAATGGTCATGTAGACCTATCTCCCTACGCCGGCATTACCCGGTAACAGGTTCGGCGGTCGACGCAGCCTCTTCCCGTACGCGTCTCGCGACGGTCGTACGGTGATCAGCGCCCTCTCAGCCCGGTGCTCCGAGCTCCCGCGTGTGCAAAGGTGCCCCCACGCTAGCGTCATCCAGGGCGCGCTGAACAGTGGCCCCCCTCATCTCTTGCGATGATCGGCCCGTGACCACCTCGCCGCATCCCCCCGAAGAGCCCCACCGCCCCCTCGGCGGCCCCGGGCACCAAGGACCCGACGACCGGCACGCGTACGACGGGTCGGGCGCACCCCTCGGGCACGGTGACCCCGGGGGAGACGGGCACGGGTACGGGCACGCGTACGAGCACGGGCACGACGGGCGAGGGCACGGGCACGACGACGGGCACGGGCACGAGGACGGGCACCGTCACGGTTCCGGCGGTCCCGAAGCCCCGCACGGGCAGGGCGGGAACAGGGGCGGACACGGGCACGGCGGGGGTGGGCACGGGGGGCACGGGCACTCCCACGGGCACTCCCACGGGCACGGTCCGGCGGCGCCCGGCTCCCGCCATCTGCGCAAGGTCATCGCGGCGGTGCTGATCCCCTTCGCCACCGCGGTCCTGGTCGGTCTGGTGGCCCTGTGGCCCGGGGGCGCCCCCGGCCACGAGCGCACCGGAGTGGGCTTCGACCGGCAGACCCAGCAGGGCAAGGTGGTCCGCCTGGAGTGGGTGGACTGCAAGGACGTCAACGCGGCCCAGGTACCGCCCACCGAGAACCCCACCACCCCGGAGGGCCGGGAGGCGCAGCGGGCCGGGCAGGGGCAGTGCGGAAAGGCGACCGTGGAGGTCGCGACCGGCCCGGACCGGGGCCGCACCTTCACGGAGATCGTGCAGCCGGGCGCGCCACGGCAGTTGAAGGACGGTCAGGAGGTGGTGGTGGCCTACGCCCCGGACGCCCCGAGGGACCTCCAGTACTCCGTCATCGACGTCAACCGCAAGCTCCCGCTGGCGCTGCTCGCGGGCATCTTCGCGCTGGCCGTGGTGCTGGTCGGGCGGCTGCGCGGGGTGTTCGCGCTGGTGGCCCTGGCGGTCAGCTTCGCGGTGCTGACCCTGTTCATCCTCCCGGCGATCCTGCAGGGCTCGAATCCGCTGCTGGTGGCGGTCGTCGGCGCGAGCGCCATCATGCTGATCGCCCTCTACATGTGCCACGGCCTGACGGCGCGGACCTCCGTGGCGGTCCTGGGCACGCTCGTCTCCCTGCTGCTGATCGGACTGCTCGGCTCCGTGTTCATCGGCTGGGCCTTCCTCAGCGGGAACACCGACGACAACACCGGGCTGATCCACGGGCTCTACCCGAACATCGACATGAGCGGTCTGCTGCTGGCCGGCGTCATCATCGGATCCCTGGGCGTGCTCGACGACGTGACGGTCACCCAGACCTCCGCCGTGTGGGAACTCCACCAGGCCGACCCGTCGATGGGGCCGCGCGCGCTGTACAAGGCGGGCATCCGGATCGGCCGGGACCACATCGCCTCGGTGGTGAACACCCTGGTGCTGGCCTACGCCGGTGCCGCGCTGCCGCTGCTCCTGCTGTTCTCGATCGCGCAGAGCAGCGTGGGCTCGGTGGCCAACAGCGAGCTGGTCGCGGAGGAGATCGTGCGGACCCTCATCGGCTCGATCGGCCTGGTGGCCTCGGTGCCGGTGACCACGGCCCTGGCGGCGCTGGTGGTCTCCGCCGACCGACCGGCCGAGGCGGGCGGCGCCGGTACCCCGGCGGGGGCCGCCGCGGGCGCCGGGCGGGCGGGCCGCGGCGGTCGGGGCCGGCGCCGCAAGCGGTGACCGGGTCCGGTCGAACGGACGGCGAGCCGGTCCGCCGGAGTCAGCCCGCGTTCCGCTCGTTCTGCCGGGGGGCCGAGAGGATCCGGCCGAGGGCGTCCTCGAGGTTCTGCTCGAAGTCCCCGAGGTCACGCTCCTGGCCGAGGGGGACGAGCCGGTCGGTCCGGTCGAGGAAGGCGACCAGCGGCGCGGCCCCGGCCCGGAACAGGGCGCGGTCGGCGCCGACCTGGAGCCGGATGTGCACGTCGGAGAGCTCGTCGGGGGCGGTGGGCGCGATGTGCACGTCACCGTCACCGCAGGGCTTGTTGATCCCGTCGAGCAGCAGCTCCCGGCCGAACACCCAGGTCACGGGGGCGTCTCCGGGGAGGTGGAAGGTCAGACGGACCGCGTACGGGTCGAGGACCTCGTACCGGAGCTCGACCGGGATGCGGAAGGAGAGCTCCTCGGAGACGAGGAAGCTCATCATGACCTCTGCCTGTACGGACTCGCTCATTGCCTACCCCGCTGTCAGTAGAAGTGGCCAAGAATGATCCCCCATGGCGCTCTTGACAATCGTGGTGGAAGCGGCAGCAGATCACAAGGAGTGAGTTTTCAGATACTGATAGAGATCGAGAGGGTGCTCAACAGCGCGCCTACTTCACTCCGTAGCCGTTCTACTACAGAGAGCAACCGATCCTCTTGGCCCACGGGAAGGGAAATGGCCACCGCGGCGGGATCCTCACCGGCCACGAGGGGAAGGGCCGCGCACACCGTACCGAGTGCGTACTCCTGGCGTTCGATGACCGGTCCGTGCCGTGCGTCGCGCGCGATCCGCTCCTCCAGGGCGCGCAGGTCCCGCACCGTGTAGGGGGTGAGGGCACCGACGGGGTGCCGGTCGTAGTGGTCCCGCCGGGAGGACTCGTCGAGTTGGCCCAGCAGGCACCGGCCCACCGCGTGGGAGTGGGCGGTGGCGCGGAAGTCCGCCCACTCCCGGACGGCGGGGGTGTCGGGGCTGTCGGAGACCCCGAGCACCTCGATCTCCCCGGCCCGGTACACCGCGAAGTAGACCGGGGCGCCCACCGCTTCGCGCAACGCGTCGAGGGAGTCCCGGACCATGCTGCGACGTTTCTGCTGCCGTCCGCCGTCCGCCAGTCGCCCGGCCGCCTCGCCGAGCAGGAACACTCCGCTCTCACGGCGCAGATAGCCCTCGTGGGTGAGGGTGCGGAGCAGGTGGTACGCCGTCGGGAGCGGGAGCCCGGCCTCGCGGGCCAGTTGTTTGGCCGGTGCGCCGTCCCGGTGCGCCCCGGCGGCCTCCAGCAGTCGCAGCGCCCGCTGCACCGAACCGATCAGGGTCGGCATGGCGGCATTGTGGACCGATGACAACGGGGCACCCCCAGCCGTGGCGATGGGCCAGCGGGACGGCCCGCCCGTGGGGCCCGCCCCGCCCCGGAGGCCGCCCTCCGGAGCCTTGGGCACCCGGAGCCGGCGTCACCACGGGTCGGCGCGGTGCGTGCGGGAGGTACACCTCAGGTGGACCACAGAGGGTGCCACCTTATCGGGGGGACACGCCCCGCCAGGGGGTCGGAAAGCCGAGGATCCCCCGGGCGGCTCAATCCGCCGACCGGAGGACCGGGGGTGCGCCGGGCCCGTCCCGCGTGGGTGACGGAGCCCCGGCGGCGGGGTCCCCGCGCCGCATCACCAGGGCCGGGGCCGGAGGCCGGCGGGGGCCGCGACCCCTACCAGCCGGACCCCGAGCTCTTCGAGTCCGCGCCCCCGAACTTCTTCACGAGGAACACCAGACCGCCGACGAGGGCCGCGAACAGCAGCACGTTGAAGGCGAACGAGATGAGCGAGCTCAGGATCGAGGTGATCACACCGCCGAACACGAAGAGCGCGATCAGCGGAATGGCGACCCACTTCACCCACCACGGCATGCCCGCCAGCGTTTCCCGAATGCCTTCCATGGCCCTACCTCTTTCTCGTCCCGGTCCTGATTCCTGTCTTTCAGGTGGCCGTCTGCCTCCGATGCTAGGAGGCGCGGAAGCGGAACGGGGGCCCTCGATCCCTTGGAACGCCCTGATCCGACCCCTAGGGGAAACGGCTCAGGAACCCTCAGGCGGGGAGAAGACGACGAGCACCTTCAGGTCCTCGCTGATGTGGTGGAACCGGTGCGGCACCCCGGCCGGGACGTAGACCACGCTGCCGCGGGCCACCGTGGTGGTCTCCTCCCCGACGGTGATGGCCGCCCGGCCGCTGACCACGAAGTACACCTCGTCCTGCCGGTGGGGCTGCTGCGGGTCGGTGCCGCCGGCGTCCAGCGCGTACAGCCCGACGGACATGTGCCGCTCGCGCAGGAACTGGAGGTACGCGCCCTCATTGGCGGCCCGTTCCGCTTCCAGTTCTTCCAGCCGGAAAACCTTCATCTCTGCCGTGCCCCTCGCGTTCTGTGCCGATGCTCTGCCGGTGGTTCCGGTTCCGCTGTTCCGCCGATGCCGCCGGCGGGAGTTCTCTGCAACGATCAGACACATGACGAATTTCCTAGTCAAGACGCTCGCCAATGCCGCGGCCCTGGCCGTGGCGATCTGGCTGATCGGTGACATCACCCTCGACGAGCACGGCGGCACCGGGCAGCGGGCCCTCACCCTCATTCTCGTGGCCCTCGTCTTCGGTCTCGTGAACGTCCTGGTGAAGCCGGTGGTGAAACTCCTCTCGCTGCCGCTCTTCGTGCTCACCCTCGGTCTGTTCACCCTGGTCGTGAACGCGCTGATGCTGCTGCTGACCTCGTGGATCTCGGGGAAGCTCGATCTCAACTTCCACGTGGACGGATTCTGGACCGCCGTGCTCGGCGGCCTGATCATCTCCATCGTGTCCTGGGCCGTGAACCTGGCCCTGCCCGACCGCAACTGACGTCCCGCACCGCGCGGTGCGCACCGGAGAGGACCACACGTGAACGACCAGCCCTGGGGCGACGGCACCCGGGCGGTACGGGCCGGACTGCCCGAACCCGTCAAGAACGAACCCACCCTGCCCGGACCGGTGTTCGCGGCCCACTTCCACCTCCCCGGCGAGGTCGAGGGCCCGTACACCTACGGCCGCGACACCAATCCCACCTGGACCCTGCTGGAAGCCGCCATCGGCGAGCTCGAAGCCCCCGGTGACGAGGCGGCCGGGACGGTGGTCTTCGCCTCCGGCATGGCCGCGGTCACCGCGGTGCTCCTCTCCCAGGCCCGCGCGGGGGACACCGTGGTCCTCCCCGACGACGGCTACCAGGCCCTCCCCCTCGTCCGTGCCCAGCTGGAGGCGTACGGGGTCCGGGTGCGGACCGCGCCCACCGGCTCCGACGCGCAGCTCGCCGAGCTCGACGGGGCCCGGCTGCTCTGGCTGGAGACCCCGTCCAACCCCGGCCTCGACGTCTGTGACGTCCGGCGGCTCGCCGAAGCGGCGCGGGCGGGCGGCACCCTGGTCGCGGTGGACAACACCCTGGCCGGTCCGCTGGGCCAGCGCCCCCTCGAACTGGGCGCGGACTTCTCCGTGGCCAGCGGCACCAAGGGACTGACCGGCCACGGGGACCTGTTGCTCGGCTACGTGGTCTGCCGCACCCCCGAGCTGACCGAGCGGGTCCGGCTCTGGCGGAAGGTGGTCGGGGCCGTCCCCGGTCCGATGGAGGCCTGGCTGGCCCACCGCTCCCTCGCCACCCTGCAGCTGCGCTCGCAACGCCAGTGCGCCAACGCCCTGGCCCTCGCCGAGGCCCTGTCGGCCCGGCCCGAGGTCACCGGCCTGCGCCACCCCGGTCTGCCCTCCGACCCCTCCCACGCCACTGCGGCCCGGCAGATGCGCTCCTTCGGGCAGGTGGTCTCCTTCACGTTGCCCGACCGCGCGTACGCCGAACGCTTCCTGGAGGCCCTGCGCCTGGTCGAGGACGCCACCAGCTTCGGTGGGGTCCGCTCCACCGCCGAGCGGCGCGGCCGCTGGGGCGGGGACGCCGTCCCGGAGGGGTTCATCCGCTTCTCGGCGGGCGCCGAGGACACCGAGGACCTGGTGGCCGACGTGCTGCGGGCCCTGGACCTGGTCGCGGTGGGCCGGTGACCGGAAGACCACCCCGCCCGGGGGGCGTTTCAGAAGGGGAGTACCGGGCCACTCTTCTCCCATGACCGAACGTCCTGTGGTCAAGCGCACCGCCCGTGCCATCCTGCTCGACGGCGGCGACCTCATCCTGATCAAGCGGACCAAGCCCGGGGTGGATCCGTACTGGGTCACCCCCGGCGGCGGCGTGGAACCTTCCGACGCCACCGTCGTCGACGCCCTGCACCGCGAGGTCCACGAGGAACTCGGCGCGAAGATCACCGATGTCGTGCCCTGTTTCGTGGACACCGTGGAGCACATCGCGGAGGGGGGTGTCACCGGGGTCAAGGTGCAGCACTTCTTCGTGTGCCGCCTGGAGTCCATGAACCTCGCCCTGCGGCACGGGCCCGAGGTGGACGAGCCCACCGGCGAGTACGAGATCGTCCGGGTGCCGTTCAGTCGGGTGGGCATCGCCGCCGTGCACCTGGTGCCGCTCTCCCTGCGGCACTACCTCGACGGCAACATCGAGGGTGTCCGCGCGATGCACGCCTCCGACCTGGGCTGAAGCGCGGTGGGGTCCGACCGGCGCCGGTCGGGCCCCCTCCCGCTCAGCCGGCGCCCGCGCCCACCAGCTCCTCCACGGCGTCGTGCCGGATCCGCTCGCGGGGAATGCCGATCCGCTCCAGCGCGTCCACCCCGCTGCGGATCATCCCGGGCGGCCCCGACAGGAAGGCGTCGTAGCTGCTCCACGGCCCGTGCTCGCCGATCGCCTGGGGCAGTTGGCCGGTGAGCCCGTTCGAGACCACCGGGCGCACCGACAGCCACGGGTGCGCCTTCTGGAGCCCGAGCAGGGTGTCGATGTCGTACAGGTCCGGATCGCTGCGCGCCCCGTAGAAGACCTCGACGGGACGGCGTTCCCCGTGTTCGGCCACGTCCTCGATCAGCGCTTTGATGGGGGCGATGCCCGTCCCGCCGCCCAGGCAGAGCATGCCGTTCTCGGTGGTGTGGTCCACCACCATCGAGCCGGCCGGGGGGCCCAGGCGCAGCACGTCGCCCGGTCGGGCGTGCCGGACCAGGGCGTTCGAGACCCAGCCCGCGGGAACGGCCTTGACGTGGAAGGAGAGCAGCCCGTCCGCGCGGGGGGCGGAGGCGAAGGAGTAGTGCCGCCAGACCCGAGGCCACCAGGGGGTCTCCAGGCTGGTGTACTGCCCGGCGACGAAGGGGTACGGCTGGTCCGGGCGGACGGTGACCACGGCGACGTCCCGGGTCCGCAGGTCGTGGGAGACCACCTCGGCCTGCCACCAGGGCGGGCTGTGCCGCTCCTGTTCGGCCGCCGCGTCGATCATGATCTGGGAGATCGCGGTGTAGGCCCGCACCCAGGCGGCCTCCGCCTCGGGGCCCCAGGTGTCGCGGGCGTACCGGGAGAGGGCTCCGATCAGGGCCTCGCCCACCGCCGGGTAGTGCTCGGGGCGCGTGCCGTACTTGCGATGGCCCCCGCCCAGCCGGCGCAGGTACGGGGCGAGCACCTCGGGCCGGTCGATGTGTTCGGCGGCGGTGAGGAGCGCCTTCAGCAACCGGTCCCGCTGCACGTCCATGGCGGCGGGGAACATCCCGCGCAGATCCGGGTGTCCGGTGAAGACGAGCGCGTAGAAGTACGAGGTCACCTGGTCCGCTATGGGGGCGATCTCGGCGAGGGTGCGGCGCACCAGCAGGGCGTCGGGGGAGGGCTCCGCGGTGTCCGGAACGCTCCGGAGGACCTCCTCCGCGGCCGGTGCCACCGTGAGGGCCACCCGGGGGTCGGGCCGTTCGGGGGCGGGCTGCGGGACGGGCTCCGCCGGAGCGGCCGGCACCGGGACCCAGCCGCCGGGAACGGGCCTGCCGGCCGCCGGTCCCACCGGGCGTATCGGGGTCAGGCGTCTGGCCGGTTTGGCGGGCGGAGCGTCCATGCGGTGCCTCGCTTCGAACATCTCGGTGGTCGGCGCCCGGCACGGATACGGATCCGCGCTTCCGGGTTTTCGCAGCATGGCACCCGGTGCACAGGAGTCGTGGCAAAAGCGAGGAATTCGGGGCTCCGGGCCCTGTTCCCCGTTAGGATCCGGCACCTCACCGGTTTCCGGAGGCAAACTCCCGACGGGCCGCCAGGCCGAGGGCGTGGGCATCGCGCAGGTCACGGCCCTCGTAGACCCGGGTGGCGGTGGCCGCCAGGGAGGGCCGGGCGTTGACCGCCACGGAGACCGGCACGGCCTCGAAGAGCAGGGCGTCGGTACTCGAATCCCCGTACGCCACGCAGTCGGCCCGGGTGAGCCCGAAGCGGGTGCACAGCCGGTCGGCCACCTCGACCTTGCCCGCCGGGGTGAGGATGCCCGAGACGTCCAAGGGCCCGGTGGCGAAGGGCACGGCCGGGAACACCGAGCCGTGGGCGGCGTCGGCCCCCCAGTCCAGCAACAGCTCGACGAAGAAGGACGGGGACAGCGAGATCACGGCGCAGTGCTCCCCGGCCTGCCGGATCTCCTGCCAGACCTCGCGGATCCCCGCCAACCAGGGGGAGCCGTCGAAGGCGGCGCGGACGTGCTCCGGGGTGAGCTCGCGCCAGAGCACGTGCAGCCGCCGGGCGAACTCGGGCGGTCCGATCCGGCGGGCGGAGAACTGTCTTTCCAGCTCGGCGATCTCGGAGTCCAGGCCCAGCTGCCGGGAGATCTCGACCGGCGAGGCCGAGCCGTACATCAGGGTCCCGTCCAGATCGAACAGGTGGAGAGAGGTCATGGCATTCGAGGCTAGTGCCATGTTTCACGTGAAACGGAGCCGCCGACGGAACCGGCCGCGAGGAGACCGCTGTTTCACGTGAAACCGACCGGGTGTTCCCCGGACCACCGGAACGGAAAGCTTCGGTGGACAGCCGGAGTGGATGCCGAAACCGGCTGGACGCCGGCTCCCCGCTTCATCCAGGCTGGCCCCGTGCCCTCATCTCACCTCGCCTCCCTGACCATCCGGCCGCTGACCATCGAGGATGTCCCTCGGTGCGCCGACCTCTCCGAGGACCGGGGGTGGCCGCGGGAGGACCACAAGTGGGGCCTGCTGCTGAGCGCGGGCACCGGATACGGCATCGACGCCCCCGACGGCCAGGGCCTCGCGGCCTGCTGCGTCGTCACCTCCTACGGGCACAGTCCGCGCTCCCCGGAGCTGACGGCCATCGGGATGGTGTTGGTCGCGGAACGCTACGCCCGCCAGGGGCTGGGCCGACGGCTGATGACCGAGGTCTGCGAGGAACTGGCCCCGGCCCCCGTCACCCTCCACGCCACGCCCAACGGGCTCCCCCTGTACGAGGAACTGGGGTTCGAGACCGTCGGCCGGGCCGAGATGGTGCGCGGCCGCTTCCGGCCGCTGCCCGGAGATCCCGCACCGTTCTCCGACACCGGACCCCGGATCCGCCCGGCGGTGGCCGGCGACCTGCCCGCCCTGCTGCGCCTGGACCACGAGGTCTTCGGGACCGACCGCACCCACCTGATCACCCGGCTCCCTTCCTTCGCCGACCGGCTTCTGGTGGCCGAGGACGCCGCCGGGGCCCTGACCGGCTTCGCCGCCGCCTGGCCCAACATGGACACCCACGTGGTGGGCCCGCTGATCGCCGCGGACACCTCGGTGGCCCGGGCCCTGGTGGCCGCGCTCGCCGCCGGCACCGACCGGCCGCTCCGCACCGACGTCGACGTCCGCCACGAGGAGCTGCTGGCCTGGCTCCGGGCCCGCGGGTTGGAGACCATCGCCTTCAACGCCGTGATGACCCACCGGACCCCCGGCCTCCCCGGGGACTGGACCCGCCGCTTCGCCCCGCTCACCGTCGCCGCGGGCTGAGCGGCCGGTCGGTGCCGGCGGGCTGAGCCGGCGGGCGGAGGCGAGTGCCGCTCGGAGCGCTCCGCTGTCGGCGCCCCGCCCTACGATCCCGGCATGAGCAGCCTTCCCCGGATCAGTACGGCCGACCGGCGCGACCGGCTCGGCACCCGTCATCGGTTGGCCCCCTCGGCCCGGGCCGGGAGCGCGGCGGAAGCCGCCGATTCCGTGCTGGCCCTGCACGCCACGGACGCGGCCACGGTCTTCCTGTCGGTACGGGCCCGGACCGGCGGGCTGCCCGTCCCCGCCATCGAGGAGGAGTTCTACGAGCGGGTGGCGGTGGTGCGGCTGCTGAGCATGCGCAACACCCTCTTCGCGGTCTCCGTGGACCGGGCCCCGCTGGTGGACTCCTCCACCGCTCGGGCCATCGCCGCGAAGGAACGCCGCACCCTCCTCAAGCACCTGGCGGAAGACGGTCAGGGACTGGACGCGGACTGGCTGGCCGGGGCCGAGGGGTCCGTCCTGGACGCACTGGCCTCACTCGGCCCGACCAGCGGCAACCGCCTGTCCGCAGCGGTGCCCGTGCTCCGGCAGAAGATCACCGTCAGCCCCGGCGGGAAGTGGGAGACCGTCCAGGGCGTGGCCACCCGCGTGCTGCGGGTCCTCGCGGCCGAAGGCCGGATCCGCCGGGACAGGCCCCACGGCACCTGGACCTCCAGCCAGTTCCGTTGGACCCCCCACGCACCCTGGCCGGAGCTCCCCGCGGCCACGGCGCGCACGGAACTGGCCCGGCTCTGGCTCGACGCGTACGGACCCGCCACCGAGGCCGACCTGAAGTGGTGGACCGGCTGGACCCTCACCCAGGCCCGCGCGGCCCTCGCCGGGATCGGTGCCGAGCCGGTGCTGCTCGACGACGGCGGCACGGCCCTGGTGTCCCCCGGCGACACCGGCCCCGTGGCCGCCCCGGAGCCCTGGGCCGCCTTCCTGCCGGGTCTGGACCCGAGCGCCATGGGCTGGGCCGACCGCTCCTTCCACCTGGACCCCGCCCACCGTCCGCCCCTCTTCGACCGGGCGGGCAACATCGGGCCGACCGTCTGGTGGAACGGCGAGATCATCGGCGGATGGGCCCAGCGCCCGGACGGCGAGATCGTGTGGCGCCTCCTCGCCGACCGCGGCGAAGAGGCCGCGACGGCCGTCGCCGAGGAGGCCGCACGGCTCCGGGGCTGGATGGACGGGGCCCGGGTCACCCCCCGGTTCCGCACCCCGCTGGAGCGGGAGCTCACCGGCTGACCCCGGGCCCCGGCCCCGTATTTCGGGGTTCGGGACGCGGGGGGCGGGGCCCGGAACGCGGGAGGCGGGCGCTACCCCCGGGTCCCGTCCAGGCCCCGCCAACCCTCCGGGTCCGTGCCGCCGGGGATCGGGGCCGCCGGGTCGTAGGGCTCCCGGGTGTAGACGAACGAGCCCAGGTCCAGGTGGCCGACCGAGCCGTCCGGTCGGCGCACCGCCCGGAGCACCTCTCCCGCGTAGTAGCCGGAGACGCCCGTCCATGTGCCGTCCGGTCCGGGGAGGAACCGGGCGGAACGGCCGGTGCCGCCCACCGGTCCCAGCTCCAGCTCCCCGCCGGGCAGCAGGCGGAGCAGCTGCGGAGCGGTCCCCCAGTACCAGGGGCCGGTGAGCGCCACCAGTTCCGGATCGGCCTCGGCCATGGGCAGCGGGCGCCAGGGCTCGGGGATCCGGGGCTCGGCCTCCGCCACGATGCGCAGCAGGTCGGCGGCCGTCCCCGCGGCCGGCAGGCCCGAGGTGCAGTTGGCGAGGACCACGGCGGCCAGGTCCTCGGCCTCGTCCAGCCAGAGCCCCGCGAGGAAGCCGGGCAGGGAGCCGGTGTGTCCGGCCAGCCGACGGCCGCCGTCGTTCAGCAGCTGGACGCCCAGCCCGTATCCGGCCTCGGCGGAGCCGGGCTCCGGCGGGGAGGCGGCCGTCCGCATCTCGCGGACGGTGGCGGCGCTCAGCACCCGCTCGTCGCCGCGGGCCAGGAACACGGCGAACCGGGCGAGGTCAGCGGTGGTCGACCACAGCACCCCGGCGGGGGCCATCACGCCCAGGTCCTCCAGGGGTTCGGGCATCATCACGTCCGCCCAGGGGTGCACGGCCCAGCCGCCCGCGTGCGGGGCCCGCGGTTCGACGGTGGTGCGGTGCAGGCCGAGCGGCTCCAGCACCTCGGCCCGCAGGGCCTCGGCCCAGGGGCGCCCGCGAAGGGCCTCCACCAGCGAACCGAGCAGGGTGTAGCCGGGGTTGGAGTAGTGGTGGCGCCGGCCGGGTTCGTGCCGGAAGGGCCGCTCCCCCAGGACCTCGGGGAGGCCGGACAAGAGGGCGCCGGGGCTGCGCTCCCACCAGGGGCCTGGGGTCTCGGCGGCCAGTCCGCCGCTGTGGCAGAGCAGTTGGAGGACCGTCACGTCACCCGCGCCGGTGCCGGGGAGGTGCTTCTCCAAGGGGTCGGAGAGGTCGAGGAGACCTTCGTCCCGCAGGCGGAGCACGAGCACGGCCGTGAAGGTCTTGGTGAGGGATCCGATGCGGTACTGCACGTCGCCGTCCGGGGCGTGACCGTCCACGCAGGAGCGGGCGCCCTCCCAGACGGTGCGGTCGCCCCGCACCACGGCGGCCACGACGGAGGGCGCGCGGCCCTCGCGCTGGGCGACGGCGATCCGGTGCAGCAGGGCCCGTCGGGTCGTCGGCAGGAGTTCTTGGTCCGAGGTCATCCCCGAAGCTTCGCACCGGGGCGGGGCGGGCGCCGAGCCGCCGTTCCCGCCGGTTCCCCCACCGGCCCGGCCGTCGCGCTACCGTCGCCCCCCGCCGTCGCACCTCCGTCGGAGCCCGCCCCCACCCCGCGCGGAATCGTGTGGGCCGTCTGGGGGAGGATCGTCGTACCACGCCCATGACGGGGCGCTCCGCGGGCCGGGGTGCCGGAACGGACCGGAGGTGCCATGTCCTCGCGGATGAAGCTCAGCGCCGTCACCCTCGACTGCCCCGACCCCCTGGCCCTGTGCGCCTTCTACCAGGCGGCCACGGGCCTGGCCCCCCACCCGGACTCGGACGCCGGGTTCGCCGGGCTCCGGGGCGAGGGCGGCCTGCTCATCGGCTTCCAGCGGGTCGCCGGGCACCGGCCCCCGACCTGGCCCGAGCCCGAGGTCCCGCAGCAGCTGCACCTGTGCTTCGACGTCCCGGACCTGGACGCCGCCGAGGCCCGGCTGCTGGAGCTCGGCGCGGCCCGGCCCGCGCACCAGCCGGAGCCGGGGAAGTGGCGGGTCCTCACCGATCCGGCGGGCCACCCCTTCTGCATCGTCACCGCCTGAGCGGCGGCGCTCCGGCCCGGCTCCGGCCCGGCGGGGGCGCGGACCGTACCGACCGATCCCCTCCTCACCCATCGGCCAGAACCTTGACTTCGACTTCTTCGCGGGCCGCCGGCCCGACCGGCGGGGCGCCGGCGGCCACGTGGTGGCGTCGCCCGCAGGCCCTGCTCTGGGCCTCGGCGGGCGCCGTGGCCCTCGCCTTCCTGATCGTGCTGGAACTGACCGCGCGCCGGCACGGCCTGCGCGGGCCGCTGAGCACCCAGGCCCGGGAGTTCGTCCTCGCCCCCAAGTCCGGCGCGCTGCTGTACACCAGCCTCGCGATGACGATGACCGTGCTCACCTGGCGGCAGCGGTTCCTCGCCGCGGGCGTCGCGGTCGGCATCGACCTGGTGTTCTTCGCGGTCCGGTTCTCCCTCGACCCGGGGCCTCTCGGGCCGCGGCTGATGCCGGGCAACGGGGCCCTGTGGGTGCTCGTGGGCTGCGGGGTGCTGGCGCTGACCCGGCGCACCGGCCCGGAGCGGATCCTGCTGCTCAAGGGGGTCGGGCTGGGTCTGCTGCTGGTGGCGGCCCGCAAGACCGGGGACACCTGGCTCCTGATCACCTCGAAGACCCGCCCGATGGTGCTGGACCAGTACGTGGCCACCGCCGACCACGCGCTGGGCGATCCGTCCTGGCTGGCGGGTCGGCTGCTGCGGGCCACGGGGCCGGTGGGCAGCACGGTCCTGGACGTGGTCTACGGGCAGCTCGCGGTGGCGGCCGTGCTCGTCTCCCTCTACCAGCTGCGCCGGGTGGCCGCCGAGCGGTCCTTCCCGACCCACTACCTGGTGCGGACCTTCCTGGTGATCGGGCTCCTCGGCCCCGGCATCTACATGATCTATCCGGTGGTCGGCCCGGTGTACGCCTACGGGCCGGACGGCGGCGCCTGGGCGCTGGCGGACCTGTGGCCGAACACCCCGCCGGTACCGGGCACCCCGCTGCCCATGCCCTTCGACGGGATCACCCCGCGCAACTGCATGCCCAGCCTGCACACCGCCTGGGCCCTCGCGATCTTCATCCACACCCGGAAGGGGCCGCGGGCGCTGCGGTTCTTCGGCACGTTCTGGCTGGTCGCGACCTTGGGCGCCACCCTCGGCTTCGGCTACCACTACGGCGCCGACATCATCGCGGGCGTCGTGTTCACGCTGACCATCGAGGCGGGGCTGCGGGCCGCGGCCCGCGGCTGGGACCGGCGGGCCGGCCTGCTCGTGGCGCACGGCACCGCCGTCTTCGCGGCACTGCTGCTCGCGTACCGGTTCCTGCCGGTGGAGATGGCCGCCCGGCCCTGGCTGTTCGGACCGCTGATGCTGCTGGCCACGGGCTCCGTCATCGCGGGGTACGTGCTGGTCACCCGGGCCTGGGACCGGGAGGCGGCGGCCGGGGCCGGGCGGGTGCCCGGGCCCCGGGACGGGTCCGGGGCCGATCAGGTGTTGGCCATGTCCACGAAGCGGGAGTAGTGGCCCTGGAAGGCGACGGTGATGGTGGCGGTGGGGCCGTTTCGGTGCTTGGCCACGATCAGGTCGGCCTCGCCGGCGCGCGGTGACTCCTTCTCGTAGGCGTCCTCGCGGTGGAGCAGGATGACCATGTCGGCGTCCTGCTCGATCGATCCCGATTCACGCAGGTCGGAGACCATCGGCTTCTTGTCGGTGCGCTGTTCGGGGCCACGGTTCAGCTGGGACAGGGCGATGACCGGGACCTCCAGCTCCTTGGCGAGGAGCTTGAGGTTTCGGGACATGTCCGAGACCTCCTGCTGACGGCTCTCGGGCCGCCGGGAGCCACCGGACTGCATCAGCTGGAGGTAGTCGATGACCACGAGCTGGAGGTCGTTGCGCTGCTTGAGCCGCCGGCACTTGGCGCGGATCTCCATCATCGACAGGTTGGGGGAGTCGTCGATGTAGAGCGGGGCGTTGGAGACGTCCGGCATCCGGCGGGCCAGCCGGGTCCAGTCGTCGTCGGTCATGGTGCCGGAGCGCATGTGGTGCAGGGCCACCCGGGCCTCCGCGGACAGCAGGCGCATGGCGATCTCGTTGCGCCCCATTTCCAGGGAGAAGATCACGCTCGGCAGGTTGTTCTTGATGGAGCAGGCCCGGGCGAAGTCCAGCGCCAGGGTGGACTTGCCCATCGCGGGACGGGCCGCGATGACGATCATCTGGCCGGGGTGCAGGCCGTTGGTGAGCGAGTCCAGGTCGGTGAAGCCGGTGGGGACGCCGGACATCTGGCCGCTGCGGGAGCCGATGGCCTCGATCTCGTCGAGGGCCCCCTCCATGATGTCGCCGAGGGGCATGTAGTCCTCGGAGGTGCGCTGCTCGGTGACGGCGTAGATCTCGGCCTGGGCCTTGTTGACGATCTCGTCGACGTCGCCGTCGGCCGCGTAGCCCATCTGCGTGATCTTGGTGCCCGCGGAGACCAGGCGGCGCAGCACGGCCCGCTCGTGGACGATCTCGGCGTAGTACTCGGCGTTGGCCGCGGTGGGCACCGACTGGACCAGGGTGTGCAGGTAGGCGGCCCCGCCCACCTTGCTGATCTCGCCGCGGCGGGTGAGCTCGGCGCCGACGGTGATCGGGTCGGCGGGCTCGCCCTTCGCGTACAGGTCGAGGATGGCCTGGTAGATCACCTCGTGGGAGGGCCGGTAGAAGTCGTGGCCCTTGAGGACCTCGACCACGTCCGCGATGGCGTCCTTGGAGAGCAGCATGCCGCCGAGGACGGACTGCTCGGCGTCCAGGTCCTGCGGGGGCACCCGCTCGAAGCCGCCGCCCTCCCAGCCGCCGCCCTCGCCCTCGTCGCGGTCCTCGCTGCGGCGCCCGCCGGAGCCCTCGCTGCGCCGGGGCCGGGACACGGGCAGCCGGTCGCCCGGGCCGGACTCGGCCCAGGGGTCGTCCATGGGCTCCGAAATGCTCACCGGGCCGCCTCCTCCAGTCCGCCGTGCGGACCTCGCCGTGTCACTCTTTCTACGACACGGCTCCGACACTTGGGGGCCCCGCCGCCGTCATCGGCGCGTCGGGTCGCCGGTCCACGGTAGGGCCGCGGGCACCTTCAGCCAATCTGGTTATCCACAGGCTGTGTGGATGACGGGCCCAATGCTGTGGGTAACTCCCCGGGATCTGTGTACGGACCGGGGGACGGCACTGTGGACAAAATCTCAACACCCCCTACCCCACCCCACCTGACCTGCAATTTCTCCATCCACGCGCTGTGGGTGAGAAAAAGTTCTGCACAGGGACCACACTGCCTGCGAACGGCGCCCGAACGAGCTGCCGAGCGCGCTCGAAGTAATGGTCACAAGGCCCTTGTAGCCATTACCTGTGGAAGACTAGATTGAGCACATGACACAGGCCCCCGCGAGACCGAAGAAGGCCACCGGCCGGCAGCACGACCGCGAGATCCTCGCCCTCGCCGTCCCCGCCTTCGCGGCGCTCGTCGCCGAGCCGCTCTTCGTGATGGCCGACAGCGCCATCGTGGGGCACCTCGGCACCTCCCAGCTCGCGGGACTCGGCGTGGCCGCGGCCCTCCTCGCCACCGCCGTCAGCGGCTTCGTGTTCCTCGCCTACGCCACCACCGCGGCCGTGGCCCGACGCGTGGGCGCGGGCGACCTGCCCGCCGCCATCCGCCAGGGCATGGACGGCATCTGGCTGGCCCTGCTCCTGGGCATCGCCGTCATCGCGGTGACCCTGCCCACGGCCCCCGCCTTGGTCGGCCTCTTCGGCGCCTCCGACACCGCCGCCCCGTACGCCGTCACCTACCTCAAGATCTCGGCCCTGGGCATCCCCGCCATGCTGATGGTCCTCGCGGCCACCGGCGTGCTCCGCGGCCTCCAGGACACCCGCACGCCGCTCTACGTGGCCGTCGGCGGCTTCGTCGCCAACGGCGTGCTGAACGTCGCCCTGGTCTACGGGGCCGGTCTCGGCATCGCCGGATCGGCCTGGGGCACGGTCATCGCCCAGTTCGGCATGGCCCTCGCCTACCTGATCGTCGTGGTCCGCGGGGCCCGGCGGCACGGGGCATCGCTCCGCCCCGACGCGGCCGGGATCCGGGCCTGCGCCCAGGCCGGGGCCCCGCTCCTGGTCCGGACCCTGTCCCTACGGGCCATCCTCATGATCGCGACGGCCGTCGCGGCCCGCCTCGGGGACGCCGATGTCGCCGCCCACCAGATCCTGCTCTCGCTGTGGAGCCTGCTCGCCTTCGCCCTGGACGCCATCGCCATCGCCGGGCAGGCCATCATCGGCCGCTACCTGGGCGCGGAGGACACCGAGGGGGCCCGGGCGGTCTGCCGCCGCATGGTGCAGTGGGGCATCGGCTCCGGGCTGGTCCTCGGACTGCTGGTGGTCCTGGCTCGCCCGCTCTTCATCCCCCTGTTCACGGACGACCCCGCCGTCGAGGCCGCCCTGCTGCCCTCCCTGCTCGTGGTCGCCCTCGCCCAGCCGATCTGCGGGATCGTCTTCGTGCTCGACGGGGTCCTGATGGGTGCCGGGGACGGTCCCTACCTGGCCTGGGCCATGCTGGCCACCCTCGCCGTCTTCGCCCCGGTCGCCCTGCTGGTGCCCAGCCTCGGCGGCGGCCTCACGGCCCTGTGGTGGGCCATGACCCTGATGATGGCGGTCCGGATGGCCACCCTCCAGCTGCGCGCCCGGTCGGGCCGCTGGCTGATCACGGGGGCCACCCGCTGAGTCTCCGTTTCACGTGAAACAGCCGGACTGTTTCACGTGAAACGCCAGGTCCGTTTCACGTGAAACGGCCCGGCACATGACGAAGGGCCGCACCCCGGAGGGTGCGGCCCTTCATGCGCAGCACTTAGGCGGCGACGACCTCGACGGCCACGTTCGCGGCGACCTCGGCGTGCAGACGCACGGAGACCTGGTACGAACCGAGGGTCTTGATCGGAGCAGCCAGCTCGACGCGGCGC
The DNA here is from genome assembly GCF_040302735.1 of Streptomyces sp. NPDC097619. Lineage (NCBI taxonomy): Bacteria > Bacillati > Actinomycetota > Actinomycetes > Kitasatosporales > Streptomycetaceae > Streptomyces > Streptomyces sp. NPDC097619. The sequence continues at coordinate 90,523 of NZ_JBEOSD010000003.1, forward strand.
TTGTCGACCTTCGGACCACCGGAAGCCTCGATCGCCGAAGCGATGTCGGCCGGGGTCACGGAGCCGAAGAGGCGGCCGGCGTCACCCGAGCGGGTGGCCAGACGGACCTTCGTGCTCTCGAGCTTGGCCTTGAACTCGTTGGCCTGCTCGATGGTCGCGATCTCGTGGATCTTGCGGGCGCGGCGGATCTGCGCCACGTCCTTCTCGCCACCCTTGGTCCAGCGGATCGCGAAACCACGCGGGACCAGGTAGTTGCGAGCGTAGCCGTCCTTGACGTCGACGACGTCGCCGGCGCCACCGAGGCCGGACACCTCGTGGGTCAGGATGATCTTCATTAGTCGGTCACCCTTCCTTAGCGCGCGGTGGACGTGTAGGGCAGCAGCGCCATCTCACGGCTGTTCTTGACGGCCGTGGCGACGTCACGCTGGTGCTGCGTGCAGTTGCCGGTCACGCGACGGGCACGGATCTTGCCGCGGTCGGAAATGAACTTCCGCAGCATGTTCGTGTCCTTGTAGTCCACGTACGCGGTCTTGTCCTTGCAGAACGCGCAGACCTTCTTCTTAGGCTTGCGCACAGGCGGCTTCGCCATGGTGTTTCTCCTGTGTGATCAAGAAGTGGGGGAACGGGCTGCCCTAGAAGGGCGGCTCGTCCGAGTAGCCGCCGCCGGAGCCGCCGGAGCTTCCGCCCCAGCCGCCACCGCCGCCACCCTGCTGCTGGCCACCGGCCGGCGCGCTGGAGGCCCAGGGGTCGTCGGAGGGAGCTCCGCCGCCCTGCTGCTGGCCGCCGCCGCTGGGGGCTCCGCCCCAGCCGCCGCCACCGGCGCCGCCGCCCTGCTGGCCGCCGCCACCGCCGCCGTAGCCACCCTGGCCGCCGCGACCGGTGGTCTTGGTGACCTTGGCCGTGGCGTTGCGGAGGCTGGGGCCGACTTCCTCGACGTCCAGCTCGAAGACCGTGCGCTTGACTCCGTCACGGTCGTCGTACGAGCGCTGGCGGAGCCGGCCCTGGACGACGACGCGCATACCGCGCTGGAGCGACTCGGCGACGTTCTCCGCCGCCTGGCGCCAGACCGAGCAGGTCAGGAACAGGCTCTCGCCGTCCTTCCACTCATTGGTCTGACGGTCGAAGGTGCGCGGGGTGGACGCGACGCGGAACTTCGCGACGGCCGCCCCGGAGGGGGTGAAGCGCAGCTCGGGGTCGTCGACGAGATTGCCGACGACCGTGATGACGGTCTCGCCTGCCATGGATGAACCTCTCGGCGGGGATTGCTGGCTGCTGGTGCTTGGCTACTCGAACCCGGAGACTTCTGAGCGGAAGCTCAGTGGGTCTCGGGGCGGAGGACCTTGGTCCGGAGGACCGACTCGTTCAGGTTCATCTGGCGGTCGAGCTCCTTGACGACCGCAGGCTCGGCCTGCAGGTCGATGACCGAGTAGATGCCCTCGGGCTTCTTCTTGATCTCGTAAGCGAGCCGACGACGGCCCCAGGTGTCGACCTTCTCCACCTTTCCGTTGCCCTCACGGACGACGGAGAGGAAGTTCTCGATCAGGGGGGAGACAGCGCGCTCCTCCAGATCGGGGTCGAGGATGACCATCACCTCGTAGTGACGCATGTGGAACCCACCTCCTTTGGACTCAGCGGCCACGGTCGTTCCGTGGCAGGAGGGTCGTGATGCGTGCCGCGCCGTGGCTGAGAGCAGACACAGCGCAGACCGTACAGAGTACCTGCTCCCGTCCTTCCGGTTGAAATCCGGCGGCCAGGGGCCACAATCTGTAGGCATCGGGTGTGTGCGGTGCTATGCCCGGCAGAGCCGGTCCCGACCGGTTCCGGACAGGCCCCGCGGCACGACTCTCCTCCGTCGGGAGGTGCCTCATGGCACAGGCAATGCGTCCGCAGTCCCCCATCTCCCTGCTGTCCACCGACGGCAAGCCGCATCCCCTCCAGGACACGCTGCTCGCCGTGACCCTGGTCCTCGGCGCCGTGGCGTTCGTCACGGGATTCTTCGACCACCTGCACCTGCTGAGCTCCTGGACCGGCCTCGTCGGGATCCTGACCGGGGCCTACGGCCAGTTCATCTCGGAGACGACACGCGAGCGCTTCGGGCTGATCATCGGGCTCGGTGCCTCGGCCGTCGGCTTCTTCCTGGGCATGGCCCACGGCGGCCTCTTCGGCGGCGTCCTGGGCTGACCGCGGGCTGCGGGGGCATCTCCCCGGCACGGTGCAGGACGGGCCGCGGACGGTTCCGCGGCCCGTCCCCCAGATGGGTGCCGCCCTTGTCCCAGTAGGCTTCGCGCCATACCCAGCGAAGCCGCCGGAGGAGACACCCCGCATGAGCCTGTCCCTGAGGACCATCAGCCGAGAGCAGCATCTGGCCTACATCCAGAGCCTGCCCTCGGCGAGCCACTGCCAGGTCCCGGCGTGGGCCGACGTCAAGAACGAGTGGCGCCACGAGAGCCTCGGCTGGTTCGACGGCTCCGGTGAACTCGTCGGCGCCGCGCTGGTGTTGTACCGCCAGCTGCCCAAGGTGAAGCGGTACCTGGCGTACCTCCCCGAAGGCCCCGTCATCAACTGGTACGCGCCCAATCTGGAGGAGTGGCTCCAGCCGATGCTGGCCCACCTGAAGCACCAGGGCGCCTTCACCGTGAAGATGGGTCCGCCGGTCGTCATCCGCCGCTGGAACGCCACCGCCATCAAGGCCGGCATCCAGGACCCCGAGGTGAAGCGACTGCGCGACGTGGAGGCCTCCTTCATCGAGCCGCGGGCCTTCGAGGTCTCCGACAAGCTGCGTCGGATGGGCTGGCAGCAGGGCGAGGACGGCGGCGCCGGCTTCGGTGACGTGCAGCCCCGCTACGTCTTCCAGGTCCCGCTGGCCAACCGCTCCCTGGACGACGTCCTCAAGGGCTTCAACCAGCTGTGGCGCCGGAACATCAAGAAGGCCGAGAAGGCCGGCGTCGAGGTGGTCCAAGGCGGTTACGAGGACCTGCCCACCTGGCAGCACCTGTACGAGATCACGGCCGAGCGCGACAAGTTCCGCCCGCGCCCGCTCAGCTACTTCCAGCGCCAGTGGACGGCCCTCAACTCCGAGGACCCGAACCGGATGCGCCTGTACATCGCCAAGCACGAGGGCGAGGCCCTCGCCGCCGCCACGATGCTGACGGTCGGCCAGCACGTCTGGTACTCCTACGGCGCCTCCGCCAACCACAAGCGCGAGGTCCGCCCCTCGAACGCGATGCAGTGGCGGATGCTCCGCGACTCCTACGCGCTCGGCGCCGGCGTCTACGACCTGCGCGGCATCAGTGACACCCTGGACGAGAACGACCACCTGTTCGGTCTGATCCAGTTCAAGGTCGGCACCGGCGGCGAGGCCGTCGAGTACGTCGGCGAGTGGGACTTCCCGCTCAACAAGCTGCTGCACAAGGCGCTCGACATCTACATGTCGCGTCGCTGAGTCCCGCGGCTGCCCGCCCGCACCACCCCTTCCGCAACCGTTCCCCGAGAGAGGCTCCGTACCGGTCATGGCGCTCACGCTCTACGTCGACACCGCGCGCTGGCGTGCGCACCAGAAGCACGTTCTGGACCAGTTCCCTGGGATGATCCCGGTCTGCAAGGGCAACGGCTACGGGTTCGGCCACGAGCGCCTCGCCGAGGAGGCCACCCGGCTGGGCGCCGACGTGCTGGCGGTCGGCACCACCTACGAGGCCGCGCGGATCAAGGACATGTTCAGCGGTGACCTGCTGGTCCTCACCCCGTTCCGGCGGGGCGAGGAGCCGGTGCCGCTGCCGGACCGAGTGATCCGGTCGGTGTCGTCGGTGGACGGGGTGCGCGCCCTGGTCGGCGTGCGGGTGGTCATCGAGTGCATGAGCTCGATGAAGCGCCACGGCGTGTCCGAGCAGGACCTGGGCATGCTCGCCGCGGCCATCGAGGACGTCCGGCTGGAGGGCTTCGCCCTGCACCTGCCGCTGGACCGCCCGGACGGCTCGGACGCCGTGGAGGAGGTCATCGGCTGGATGGACCGGCTGCGCGCGGCCCGGCTGCCGCTGCACACCATGTTCGTCAGCCACCTGCGGGCGGAGGAGCTGGTCCGGCTCCAGCAGCAGTTCCCGCAGACCCGGTTCCGGGCCCGGATCGGCACCCGGCTGTGGCTGGGCGACCACGAGGCCACGGAGTACCGGGGCTCGGTCCTGGACGTCACCCGGGTCGCCAAGGGCGACCGCTTCGGCTACCGCCAGCAGAAGGCCGCCTCCGACGGCTGGCTGGTCGTGGTCGCCGGTGGCACCTCGCACGGGGTGGGCCTGGAGGCGCCCAAGGCGCTGCACGGGGTGATGCCCCGGGCCAAGGGCGTGGCGCGGGCGGGTCTGGCGACGGTCAACCGCAACCTGTCGCCCTTCGTGTGGGCGGGCAAGCAGCGCTGGTTCGCCGAGCCCCCGCACATGCAGGTCTCGATCCTCTTCGTGCCCGCCGACGCCACCGAGCCCACGGTGGGCGACGAGCTGGTGGCGCACCTGCGGCACACCACCACGCAGTTCGACCGGTCCGCGGACCGCTGAGCCCGTCGTGCCCGCCGCGGGTCGGCGGGCCCGGGGGTCACGGCCGGGGCGGTACGCCCCAGCCCACCCGCTGGTCCTCCGGGGGCGCCGCGATCCGCGGCGCCCTCGCCGCGTCCCCGAGCACGAACACGTCCGGGGCGCCGTCGAGGACCCCGCCGGAGGGGTCGTCGGAACCGTCCCGCCGGACCGGGTCCCGGTCCGGGTAGAGGATGTCGCGGACCACCACGGCGCACAGGTAGAGCGTGGCGAGCAGGTGGGCGGCGATGGCCAGCTGGTAGCCCTCCACCGGCAGGCCCTGGTGCTTGTCCCCGCTGGTGGTGTAGGCGAGGTACATCCAGATGCCGAGGAAGTAGACGACCTCACCGGCCTGCCAGACGAGGAAGTCCCGCCAGCGGGGCCGGGCCAGGGCGGCGAGGGGGATCAGCCAGAGCACGTACTGCGGCGAGTAGACCTTGTTGGTCAGGATGAAGACGGCCACCACGAGGAAGGCCAGCTGGGCGAGCCGGGGCCGCCGGGGGGCGGTCAGGGCCAGCAGTCCGATGCCCCCGCACAGCAGCAGCGTCAGCAGCGTGGCGTAGGTGTTGGCGTTCTCCAGAGGGTTCCCGGAGCGCTGGGAGACGATCAGCCAGAAGGACCCGAAGTCGACGGGGCGTTCCTGGCTGAAGGTGTAGAAGCGCTTCCACCCGTCCGGCGCCAGCCACATCACCGGCAGGTTGACCACCAGCCAAGCGGCCACGGCCCCGCCGAGCGCGGTGCCGTACTCCCGCCACTTGCCGGCCCGCCAGCACAGCACGAGCAGTGGGCCGAGGATCAGCACCGGGTACAGCTTGGCGGCGGTGGCCAGTCCGATGAGGATGCCGAAGGGCAGGGCCCGGCCGCGGGACCACATCAGCAGCGCGGCCGCGGTGAGGGCGACGGCGAGCAGGTCCCAGTTGATGGTGGCGTTGAGGGCGAAGGCCGGTGCCAGGGCCACCAGCAGGGCGTCCCAGGGCCGGCGGCGGTGCGTGCGGGCCACGCAGACCGCGATGACGGCGGCGCAGACCATCAGGAGCCCGGCGTTGACCATCCAGTACACCTGTTCGCGGTGCTGCATGGAGCCCCCGTGCGGGGTGAACCAGGAGGCGAACTCCATGAACAGGCCCGTCAGCACCGGGTACTCCAGGTACTGCATGTCCCCGGCGATCCGGTCGAAGTACGGGGTGAGGTCGTCGGCGAAGCCGCGGGCCGCGTACAGGTGCGGGATGTCGGAGTAGCAGGCGTGGGTGTACTGCGATCCCGCCCCGCGGAACCAGGCCCAGTCGTAGCAGGGCAGCTTCTGGACCATGCCCAGCGCGAACATGCCCAGCGCGGTCAGCACCACCACCCGGACGGGGGTCAGCCAGTGGCCGCCGGTCCGGGCCCGCTTGCCGAGCGGGCCGCCGAACAGCTCGCTGCCCGCGGCCGCGACCTCGTCCTCGCGCGTGGGCAGGACGGGGCCGTCCTCTCGCACCTTCGTCATGGGCACATCCTGCCGTACGGGAGCGGGAACGCGGCGGGGGCCGCCGCACCTGGATGCGACGGCCCCCGGGCCGTTCGGGAGGGCGGGACCGGCCCCCGGCCGGTCCCCGCGGGTCAGCCGTCGTCCCCGCCGCCCCCGGGGCCGCCGAAGAGGCCGCCGTCGGTGCTGCCGCCCCGGCCGCCGGCGCCGCCGCCGCTGGCGCCGGGCCTGCCGCTGGGGCTGGGCGAGGGGCTCGGGCTGGTCCCGCCGGTCACGCCGCCGTCGCTGACGCCACCGTTGTCGGTGCCCACGCTGGTGCCCGCGTCCGCCCCGCCGTCGCCGTTGCAGTCCCACTGCCAGGGCTTGCAGGAGGGCTTGCCGCCCTTGGACGGGGTCGGGCTGGGGCTCTTCGACGGGGTGGACGGGCTGGGCGAGGGCTCCGGGGACTCCTCGATCGAGGGGGAGGGGCTCGGGGTCGGCGCGCCGTCGGCGTCGGCGTCCACGCCGATCTCCTCGGCCTCCGGGAAGTCCTTCTCCGGGGTGCCCTTCACGGCGTCGATCATGTAGTTGACCCAGATCTCGGCCGGGATGTCACCACCGTGGATGGAGGGCACGCCGCCGGTGCCGTTCATCGAGAGGAGTTCCTTCGAGGACGGGTCCGAGCGGAACAGCGTGACGGCCGTGGAGAGCTGCGGGGTGTAGCCCACGAACCAGGCCGACTTGTTCTTGTCGGTGGTACCGGTCTTGCCCGCGGCGGGCCGCCCCAGCTTCTTGGCCTTGGTGCCGGTGCCGTTCTGCACCACGTTCTCCAGCACCTTGGTGATGTTGTCGGCGATGGAGTTGTCCATGGCCTTCTGGGCCGCGGGGGCCTCGAAGCCGGGCTGTTCCATGCCGTCCTTGAGCACCTTGGTCACGGAGAAGGGCTCGTAGTGGGTGCCGGAGGCGGCGAAGGTGGCGTAGGAGTCGGCCATGCGGATGGCCGAGGGGGTGGAGGTGCCCAGGGCGAACGAGGCGTCGTTGTTCTTGTTCATCGACTCGTCGAGGATGCCGGTGGCCTTGGCCACCGACCGCACCTTGTCGTGGCCGACGTCGAAGACCAGCTGGGCGAAGGGGGTGTTGATGGACTTCTCCATCGCCTCGTGCAGGGTGACGAAGCCGTACGCCTTCGGGTTCTCGTTCTTTTGCCGGAAGACGCGGCCGTCCGCGTACCGCAGCGGCTGACCGTCGCGGTTCTTGATGACGGTGAGGTCGTTGCCGTTGTACTTGCTGTCCGCCGAGAGGCCCTCGCCGTCGGAGTTGTCCGTGCCGTACTCCATGGCCGCGGCCAGGACGTACGGCTTCCAGGTCGAGCCGACCGGGACGCCGATGGTGTTGGCGTTGTTGGAGAAGTGGTTCTTGTCGTAGCCCGCGCCGCCGTACAGGGCCACGATGGCCCCGTTCGCCGGGTTGACGGAGGCCGCGCCGAACTGGACGTGCTTGTCCTTCTCGGGGCGCTCCTTCTCGTCCAGGAACTCCTCGCGGGTCTTGTCCACGGCCCGTGCGAGGGCGTCCACCTTGGGTTTCTCGAAGGTGGTGTAGATCTGGTAGCCGCCGCGGTCGAGCTCCTCCGGCGTGAGGTCCAGCTTCTTCATCACGTACTGCTTGGCCGTCTCGACCAGGTAACCGGTCTGTCCGGCGAGCGAGAGGGCCTGCGCGGGCGGCTGGAGCTTGGGGAAGGTCCTGTACTTGTCCCGCTCCGCCTGGTCCATCTTCCCGATCTTGACCTGACGGTCCAGGACCCAGGCCCAGCGTTCCGTCGCCCGCCGGGTGTTGTCCTTGGCATTGGCGGCCTCGCCGATGCCGCCGTCCGGGTTGTACAGGTTCGGGCCCTTGAGGAGCTGGGCGAGGAAGGCGCTCTCGGAGGGGTCGAGCTCCTGGCAGTCCTTCTTGAAGTAGGCCTGGGAGGCGGCCTGGCAGCCGTAGGCGTTGCGGCCGAAGTACGCGGTGTTCAGATAGCCCTGCATGATCTCGGGCTTTTCCTTGGTCGCGCCGACCTTTATCGAGATGAAGAGCTCGGTGACCTTGCGCTTGAGGGTCTGCTCCGAGTCCAGGTAGGTGTTCTTCACGAACTGCTGGGTGATCGTGGAACCGCCCTGGGTGTCCCCACCGGTCACCATGTTGAACATGGCGCGGCCGATGCCCATGGGGTCGACGCCCTTGTCCGTCTCGAAGGAGGCGTTCTCCGCCGCGATCACCGCGTTCTGGAGGGAGCGCGGGATCTCCTCGATCTGCACGATCTGGCGGTTGCGCTCGCCCCCGACCGCAGCCATCTGCTCCTTGTCGGCCCAGTAGAAGACGTTGTTCTGGGCGATGGCCGCGCGCTTCTCGTCCGGCGCGTTGACGAGGGCGAGGGCCAGGCCGGCGCCCACGGTCAGCACGGCGGTGAAGCCGAGGGCGGTGCCGCCCACCAGCTTCCAGCTCGGCACGAACCGCTTCCACCCGTCCTTCTCGGCACGGGGGTAGTTGATGAAGCGGCCCTCGGCGCTCCCGCCCGCCTGCGAACCGCCCTTGCGGCGGCCGCCGCGCTGCGCGGCCCGGCGGGCCTCGGCGCGGCCGCCGTAGGAGGCGTCCTCACCGTAGGACTGCTGCCCGTAGGGGTCCTGCCCGTGGAGCGGGCGGCCGTACGGGTCCGTGGGGGAGCCGGGAGGTACCTCGGGTCCGCCCGCTCCCCGGCGACCCGGGCGCTGCTGTGCGGCACGGCGGGCCGCTGCTCGTCCACCGCCCTGTGACTGCGGCGGTTTACGACGGTGCTCGCTCATCGAACGAATACTCCTCGGGCAGGCGAGTGCGCCTGAAGCGGCAGGGTGAGTTCCGGTCCCCCCGGTGTCATCCCGCACAGCCTACGCAGGCTCAAAACCCACTCAGCGCCGAAGTTCACCCCAAAACAGGCAACTTGCTTCCTACGAATTGGTGATGTGACGCCGGTCACCATGTCCGGCCTTGTCGCGGGAAGACGCGCGTTCTATCGTCTGGATGTATCGAGTCGATACATCAGCTCGGCATAAGGGACGGACAGGGGGAGGAGGCGGCCGGTGAGCAGACGCTCCGGGATCCTGGAGTTCGCCGTTCTCGGCCTTCTGCGCGAGTCCCCCATGCACGGGTACGAGCTGCGGAAGCGGCTCAACACCTCGCTGGGAGTGTTCCGGGCGTTCAGCTACGGGACCCTGTACCCCTGCCTCAAGACTCTCGTGGCCAGCGGATGGTTGATCGAGGAGCCGGGAAGCGCTCCGGAGGAGGCGCTCGCCGCGTCACTCTCCGGGCGGCGGGCCAAGATCGTCTACCGGTTGACGCCCGCGGGCAAGGAGCACTTCGAGGAGCTCCTGTCCCACACCGGGCCGGACACCTGGGAGGACGAGTCCTTCGCCGCCCGCTTCGCCTTCTTCGGGCAGACCGAGCGCGAGGTGCGCATGCGGGTGCTCGAAGGCCGGCGGAGCCGGCTGGAGGAGCGCCTGGAGAAGATGCGGGCCTCACTGGCCCGCACCCGGGAACGCCTCGACGACTACACGCTCGAGCTGCAGCGGCACGGCATGGAGTCCGTGGAGCGCGAGGTGCGCTGGCTGAACGAGCTCATCGAGAGCGAGCGGGCGGGACGGGACCTGAAACGGTCCGGCCCGTCCGACGACACTGCAAAGTGAGGGCCCGCGCGAGCGGATCCTCAACCGGAACACTGAAAACTGACAGGGAGCAACCGGAATGGGTTCGGTTCGCGTAGCCATCGTCGGCGTGGGCAACTGCGCCACGTCGCTGGTACAGGGTGTCGAGTACTACAAGGACGCCGACCCGGCGGCCAAGGTGCCGGGCCTGATGCACGTCCAGTTCGGCGACTACCACGTCGGTGACGTCGAGTTCGTTGCCGCCTTCGACGTCGACGCGAAGAAGGTCGGCCTCGACCTCTCGGACGCCATCGGTGCCAGCGAGAACAACACCATCAAGATCTGCGACGTCCCGCACTCGGGCGTCACGGTCCAGCGCGGTCACACGCTCGACGGTCTCGGCAAGTACTACCGCGAAACCATCGAGGAGTCCGCCGAGGCCCCGGTCGACGTGGTCCAGGTCCTCAAGGACAAGCAGGTCGACGTCCTGATCTGCTACCTGCCCGTCGGTTCCGAGCAGGCCGCGAAGTTCTACGCGCAGGCCGCCATCGACGCCAAGGTCGCCTTCGTCAACGCCCTCCCGGTCTTCATCGCCGGCACCAAGGAGTGGGCGGACAAGTTCACCGAGGCCGGTGTCCCGATCGTCGGCGACGACATCAAGTCCCAGGTGGGCGCCACCATCACGCACCGCGTGATGGCGAAGCTCTTCGAGGACCGCGGCGTCCGCCTTGAGCGCACCATGCAGCTCAACGTCGGCGGCAACATGGACTTCAAGAACATGCTGGAGCGCGACCGCCTCGAGTCGAAGAAGATCTCGAAGACCCAGGCCGTCACCTCGCAGATCCCGGACCGTGAGCTGGGCGAGAAGAACGTCCACATCGGCCCGTCGGACTACGTCGCGTGGCTCGACGACCGCAAGTGGGCGTACGTCCGCCTTGAGGGCCGCGCCTTCGGTGACGTCCCGCTGAACCTCGAGTACAAGCTCGAGGTCTGGGACTCCCCGAACTCCGCCGGTGTCATCATCGACGCCCTGCGCGCCGCGAAGATCGCCAAGGACCGGGGCATCGGTGGCCCGATCCTCTCCGCGTCCTCGTACTTCATGAAGTCGCCGCCGGTGCAGTACTTCGACGACGAGGCCCTGGAGAACGTCGAGAAGTTCATCAAGGGCGAGGTCGAGCGCTAAGACGCCGGCGGGACCGGGTCTCCCGGTCTTCGACCGTTCTTCCGCAGAGGGTCCCCGGGCAATCGCCCCGGGGGCCCTCTGCGTGTGTGACCCTTGCCCACATGCCTGTCGTACGTGATCTGCGCGTACTCCTGCGCCTGAGGGACTTCCGCCGCCTGCTCGCCGTGCGACTGCTCTCCCAGTCGGCGGACGGGGTCTACCAGGTGGCCCTCGCCACCCACGTGGTGTTCTCCCCGGAGAAGCAGACCTCCCCCGCCGCCATCGCCTCGGCCATGGCGGTACTGCTCCTGCCGTACTCCCTCGTCGGCCCGTTCGCGGGGGTACTGCTGGACCGGTGGCGCCGCCGACAGGTCTTCCTCTACGGCAACCTCGTCCGGGCCGTCCTGGCCTGCGGTACCGCCGCCCTCCTGCTGGCCTCCGTGCCCGACTGGCTGTTCTACGCCTCCGCCCTCTCGGTCACCGCCGTCAACCGCTTCGTGCTGGCCGGCCTCTCGGCCGCGCTGCCCCGGGTCGTCGACGAACGGCGGCTGGTGACGGCCAACGCCCTCTCGCCCACCGCGGGGACCCTCGCCGCCACCGCGGGCGGCGGGCTGGCCTTCCTCGTCCGCTTCCTCTCGGGCGAGTCGGACGCTCCCGTGGTCCTGCTGGGCGCGGCCCTCTACCTCGCGGGCGCCCTGGCCTCGCTCCGGCTCTCCGTTGATCTCCTCGGCCCGGACCGTCACGAGCGGCAGGACCACCCCCGGCTCGGAGAGGCCCTGGCGCTCACCGCACGGGGCATGGCCGCGGGCCTGGGGCACCTCCGGGAGCGTCGGGAGGCGGCCCGCGCGCTGACGGCCATGACGGTGATGCGGTTCTGCTACGGGGCCCTGACCGTCATGCTGCTGATGCTGTGCCGCTACGCCTGGACCGATTCGGAGTCCGAGGGACTGGCCCTGCTCGGCCTGGCGGTGGGGGTGTCCGGGGCCGGGTTCTTCGCCGCCGCCCTGGTGACCCCCGCGGCCGTGCGGCGCTGGGGCACCCTGCGCTGGATGGCCATGGGGGCCGCCGCGGCGGCGGTGCTCGTACCGGCCCTGGGCGCGCCCTTCGCCCCGGGGCCGATGCTGGTGGCGGCCTTCCTGCTGGGTCTGGTCACCCAGGGGGCGAAGATCGCCACGGACACCGAGGTGCAGTTCCGGGTGGACGACGCCTTCCGGGGCCGGGTCTTCTCGGTCTACGACGTGCTCTTCAACGTGGCCTTCGTGGCCGCGGCCGCCGTCTCCGCCTGGCTGCTCCCGGCGGACGGCCGGTCGGTGCCCCTGCTGCTGGGGGTGGCCCTGCTCTACGGAGCGGTGGCGGTGGTGCTCCGACGTACGGGAGGGGCGGTGTTTCACGTGAAACACCGCCCCTGAACGCTCCCCGGACCGGGGCACCCGCCGTGGGCGCCCCGGCCGGATGTTTCACGTGAAACACGCGCCCGCTGCCGGCCGGGCCCGGCGGGACCAGCCCTGTTCGGGGCCGGGCCCCGGCGAGGTCAGCCCTGCTCGGCCGCCCACCACTCCTTGAGGGCCTCGGCAGCGGCCTCGTGCCCCATGGGGCCGTTCTCCAGGCGCAGCTCCAGCAGGAACTTGTACGCCTTGCCGATGACCGGGCCGGGGCTCACGTCGAGGACCTTCATGATCTCGTTGCCGTCGAGGTCGGGCCGGATCGAGTCCAGCTCCTCCTGCTCCTTGAGCTGTTCGATCCGCTCCTCCAGGCCGTCGTAGGCCCGGGAGAGTGCGTTGGCCTTGCGCTTGTTCCGGGTGGTGCAGTCCGAGCGGGTCAGCTTGTGGAGACGGTCGAGCAGCGGACCGGCGTCGCGCACGTAGCGGCGCACCGCGGAATCGGTCCACTCTCCGGTCCCGTACCCGTGGAAGCGCAGGTGCAGCTCCACCAGCCGCGAGACGTCCTTGATCATCTCGTTGGAGAACTTCAGCGCGGTCATGCGCTTCTTGGTCATCTTGGCCCCCACCACCTCGTGGTGGTGGAAGGAGACCCGGCCGTCGCTCTCGAACCGGCGGGTCCGGGGCTTGCCGATGTCGTGGAGCAGGGCGGCCCAGCGGAGGACCAGGTCCGGGCCGTCCTCCTCCAGGTCGATGGCCTGCTCCAGCACGATCAGGGAGTGGTCGTACACGTCCTTGTGCCGGTGGTGCTCGTCGCTCTCCAGGCGGAGGGCGGGCAGCTCCGGCAGGACGCGGTCCGCCAGCCCGGTGTCCACGAGCAGGGCCAGGCCCTGGCGGGGGGCGGCCGACAGGATCAGTTTGTTCAGTTCGGTCTGGACCCGCTCGGCGGACACGATCTCGATGCGATCGGCCATGTCCGTCATCGCGGTGACCACCTCGGGGGCCACGCGGAAGTCCAGCTGGGCCGCGAACCGGGCGGCGCGCAGCATCCGCAGCGGGTCGTCGGAGAAGGACTCCTCCGGGGTGCCGGGAGTGCGGAGCACCCGGGCCGCCAAGTCCTCCAGGCCGCCGTGGGGGTCCACGAACTCCTTCTGCGGCAGGGCCAGGGCCATGGCGTTGACCGTGAAGTCGCGCCGGACCAGGTCCTCCTCGATGGAGTCGCCGTAGGAGACCTCGGGCTTGCGGGAGGTCCGGTCGTAGGCCTCGGACCGGTAGGTGGTGACCTCGATCTGGAAGCCGTCCTTCTGGGCCCCCACGGTGCCGAAGGCGATGCCGACGTCCCAGACGGAGTCGGCCCAGCCGCGGACCAGCCCGAGGACGTCCTCGGGTCGGGCGTCGGTGGTGAAGTCCAGGTCGTTGCCGAGTCGGCCGAGGAGCGCGTCCCGCACGGAGCCTCCGACCAGGGCCAGGCTGAAGCCCGCCTCCTGGAACCGGCGGGCGAGGTCGTCCGCGACAGGGGCGACGCGCAGGAGCTCGCTCACTGCGCGCTGCTGCACCTGACTGAGGGTGGCGGGGGTGTCTTCGTTGGCGTTCGGCACAACAGAAGAGGGTACGTGCCCGGCCCGGCCGGGGCTTCCCCGTTGTTCCCGGGCCCCGGGCACCGGATCCCACCGGGCGTGGCCGATCATGTGGAGCAGTCCGCGGCACTCCGGCACAGCGGGCCTCGTTACCATGCGTGGACGCAGAACCGACGACCACTGACACGACGAGGGACGGGCGAGCGTGGCCGAGGCGGCAGATTTCCAGGGGGTAGCCCCCGCTCCTGCCCGCCGCTGGCTGCGGCGGGCGGTCGTCCTGCTGGCCGGGACGCCGATAATGGCCGGCCTGGTCTACGTGCAGAACGGCACCGTGGCCCAGGCCGCACCGCAGTCGGACGCGTCCACGGTCGACGTCTCGCTGAATTCGCTGACCCCCAGCGCCCCGGTGAAGGGCGACACGCTGACCATCTCCGGCACGGTGGTGAACCGGGGCGCGGAGACCGTCACGGACGCCCACGTGGCCCTGCGGGTCGGACCGCCGCTCAACGAGCGCTCCGCGATCGACGACGTGGCGGAGCGGACCGCGTTCCGCCCCGGGACCGACCCTTCGGAGATCGACTCCGACTACGCCGTGAAGCTTCCCGAGCTGGCCTCCAAGGTGGCCCAGCCCTTCACCCTCCAGGTCCCGGTGAGCAAGCTGGAGCTGGACGAGGACGGGGTCTACCAGCTGGGCGTCTCGGTGTCCGGGGAGACCGAGAGCCGCCAGTGGGACCAGGTGCTGGGCATCCAGCGGACCTTCCTGCCCTGGCAGCCTGAGGCCGCGTCGAAGCGGGCCCGGTTCAGCTACGTGTGGCCGCTGATCTCCCGGGTCCACCTGACCGCGGAGACCGGCTCCGACGAGACCCAGACCCCGATCTTCGGGAACGACCTCCTGGCGGCCGAGCTGGGCACCGGCGGGCGACTGGAGCAGATGGTCTCCCTGGGCAGCGGCCTGCCGGTGACCTGGGTGATCGACCCCGACCTGCTGGCCACCGTGGAGGCCATGGCCCGCGGCTACCAGGTGCGCACCGAGGACGGGACGACCGTGCCGGGCCGGAACCAGGACGTGGCACGGAACTGGCTGAACGCGCTCCAGACGGCCGTCAAGGGCAAGAAGGTCGTGGCCCTGCCGTTCGCCGACCCCGATCTCGCCTCGCTCGCGCACCGTGGGAAGGACGTCCCCGGGTCCCTGGGGCGGCTGCGGCCCGCGACGGAGAAGGCCCGGGAGGCGGTGGAGACCATCCTGCACGTCACTCCCTCCACCGACTTCTCCTGGCCGGTGGACGGGGCCGTGGACCCCTCGATCGTGAGCGTGGCCACCTCCGCCGGGGCGCACAACGTGCTGGCGCGCAGCGACAGCTTCCGGGAGACGGGCGGCCTGGGGTACACGCCGTCGGCCCCGCGCCCCATCGGGGCCGGGCGGACCGCGGTGGTGGCGGACGCCCGCCTGTCCACGGCCTTCCAGGGCGACATGCTCCAGGCCGGACAGGTCACCCTCGCGGTGCAGGAGTTCCTGGCGCAGAGCCTGGCGATGAACCTCCAGGACGCGGACGGCCAGCGGAGCTTCGTCGTCGCGCCGCAGCGCATGCCGAGCGTCAGCCAGGCCCAGAGCATGGCCGCGGCCATCCAGGTCCTCCAGGCGGGGCGGTGGAGCACGCCGGTGGACCTGGAGACGGCCGCGAAGGCGCAGCCCGATCCCGGGGCCACCACGATGGTGCCGGGCGCCGGCCAGTATCCGCAGGCCCTGCGCAAGCAGGAGCTCTCGCAGGAGGCCTTCCAGCAGATCCGCGGCAGCCAGGGCACGCTGGACGACTTCAAGGTGGTGCTGTCCAAGCCGGAGCGGGTGGAGGTGCCCTTCGGGAACGCCTTCGACCGGGAGATGTCCACGTCCTGGCGGGGCCGGGCCGCCGCGGGCGCGGAGTACCGCTCCCAGGTCCACGAGTACCTGGTCAAGCTCACCGAACGGGTGCAACTGATCCCGAAGACGGACGTCACCCTCTCCGGTCACAGCGCCACCATTCCGGTGACGGTGCAGAACAGCCTGGTCCAGGACGTGGACGGGCTGGTGCTCAGGCTCCGCTCCAGCAACCCCACCCGTCTGATGATCGGCGACTCCGGTGAGGCCCAGCAGGACGTGACCGTGCAGGGCGGCCACAGCCAGTCGGTGAAGTTCACGGCGAACGCCACCGCGAGCGGCCCCGTCGAGGTCATCGCGCAGCTCTACACCAAGGACGGGGTCCGCTACGGCAACGAGCGCCGCTTCACGGTGGACGCCACGGAGATCACCCCCACGGTGATGCTCGTCATCGCCGGCGGCATGCTGCTGCTGGTGCTCGCGGGCATCAAGATGTACGCCAGTCGCAAGCGCGCTGCGGGCCGTGCGGCCGCGGACGAGAGCCCGCAGCCGAGTGACCCGGCCCCGGACACCGCATCCGAAAGCGGTGACGAGCCCGGCCCGGGTGAGACAGTGGACCGTTGAGCGATGCCGTGGCCGGTCGGGCCTGGGGACGATGAGGTGGGGTTTCGATGAACGCGCCGTACGACGGTGACCGCGCGCAGGGCACGGGCGGCGCCGTGCCCGCGCAGGACGCGGTTCCGGGTGCGCCGGTGCACGGGCAGGTACCGCCGCCCGCAGCTCCGCAGCCGGACCCGTATGTCGATGCCGCCTATCACCACGACCCGTACCGGGCCCACGACCTGTCGGCCCAGGATCCGGTGACCGAGGCGCTCTACGACCGGGCCGCGCACCCGCCGCCCCCGCCGGGCACCTTCGTGGAGCCGGGCCCCCTCTACGAGCGTCCGGCCGCCGCCCCGTACTCCCCGGACCCCCGGCTGTGGGCGCAGACCCCCGCGCCGGAGCCGGACGGGCCCTCGCGGCACCTGCCGTACGGGGACAACGCCACGACCACGCAGTTCGTGGGCGTCGACTCGCTGGTGACCGGTGCCTCCGAGCAGCGCCCGGAGCCGGACGCCTTCGCCCACCTCTACCGGGACCAGCAGGCGGCCGCTCCCGCGCCCGTCCCGCCGGCCCCGCGGACCCCGCCGCCCCCGGCTCCCGACGCCCCGGTGGCCCGGCCGGCACCCGCGAAGCCCGCGGGTCGGGCCTCGAGCCTGCTGAAGTCCTCCGCCCTGATGGCGGCCGGGACGATCGTCTCCCGCATCACCGGTTTCCTGCGGACCCTGGTGATCGCCGCCGCGATCGGTGTGGGCACGCTCAACGACACCTACCAGGTCGCCAACACCCTGCCGACGATGATCTACGTGCTCGTCGGCGGCGGCGCCCTCAACGCCGTGTTCATCCCCCAGCTCGTGCGGGCGATGAAGAACGACGAGGACGGCGGGGACGCCTACGCCAACCGGCTGCTGACCCTCGTGGTCGTACTGCTGGCCGGTGTCACCACCATCTGCGTGCTGGCCGCCCCGCTGTTCATCCGGATGATGTCCACGAAGATCGCGGCGGATCCCGAGCAGATGGAGGTGGCGGTCGCCTTCGCCCGCTACTGCCTGCCGACGATGTTCTTCATGGGCGTCCACGTGGTGCTGGGTCAGATCCTCAACGCCCGGGGCCGGTTCGGCGCCATGATGTGGACCCCCGTCCTCAACAACATCGTGGTCATCGCCACCTTCGGCGCCTTCATCTGGGCCTTCGGCGGATTCACCAGCTCCGGGGTCACCCCGGAGAACGTGACCGCGGAGGGCGTCCGACTGCTCGGCATCGGCACCCTGCTGGGCCTGACGGTCCAGGCCCTGGCGATGCTCCCGTACCTGAAGGAGGCCGGTTTCCGGCCCCGGCTGCGGTTCGACTGGAAGGGCCACGGGCTCGGCAAGGCGGCCCGACTGGCGAAGTGGACCTTCTTCTTCGTCCTCGCCAACCAGATCGGCCTGGTGGTCGTCACCCAGCTCGCCACCTGGGCCGGCGCGGTGGCGGAGAAGCAGGGCCACCCGGGCACCGGCATCACCGCCTACAACTACGCGTTGCTGCTCTGGCAGATGCCGCAGGCAATCATCACCGTCTCCGTGATGACCGCCGTACTGCCGCGGATCTCCCGCTCCGCGCACGACGGTGACGCCGCGGCGGTCCGCGACGACATCTCCTACGGGCTGCGCACCTCGGCCGTGGCGATCGTGCCCTGCTCGTTCGCCTTCCTGGCGCTCGGCGTGCCCATGGCCACGCTGCTGTACGCCGGTTCGGGCTCCGGCGCCCAGAACATCGGCTACGTGCTGATGGCCTTCGGCCTGGGCCTCATCCCGTACTCCGTGCAGTACGTGGTCCTCCGCGGGTTCTACGCCTACGAGGACACCCGGACGCCCTTCTACAACACCGTCATCGTCGCCTCGGTGAACGCCCTGGGCGCCGCGATCGCCTTCCTGGTGCTGCCGGCCCGCTGGGCCGTGGTCGGCATGGCCGTGGCCTACGGGCTCGGCTACGCCGTGGGCGTGGGCGTGGCCTGGCGCCGACTGCGTACCCGGCTCGGCGGCGACCTGGACGGCTCGCACGTGATCCGTACCTATGCGCGACTGGCCGGGGCCTGCGTCCCGGCGGCCGCGCTGGGCGGTGCCGCCGCCTACGGCGTCACCCGACTGCTGGGCAGCGGGGTCACCGGTTCCCTCGCATCGCTGGTCGCGGGCGGTGTCGTCCTGATGGCCGTGTTCCTCGTGGCCGCCAAGCGGATGCGGATCGAGGAGCTGAACTCGATGGTCGGCATGGTGCGCGGACGACTCGGGCGCTGATCCGCACAACCATCGTCCGCCGCCGCGTGTCGTGCATAGCGTCGGACTGTGGGCACAATTGGCATGGCTTCGCAGACTGGCCGACAGCGTGCAACGGATGGGGAGGCAGGAACGACGGTGGCGGAACGTAGCACGGCTGCCGTCGACGTGGCCGACAACAGCGGTGACGAGCCGCTGACCGCCAAGGCGGACAAGGCCGCGGCCGACGGGGCGGCACAGACCCAGCAGGCCCGGACAGCCCAGCAGCAGACGGACGCGCCCATGAGCGAGCCGGAAGGCGAACGCAGGACTTCCCCCTCCGGCTCCGCACCGGAACTGCACAGCGGGCACAAGCTCGCCAGACGCTATCGGCTGGAGGAGTGCGTCACCCGTCTGGACGGATTCAGCAGCTGGCGCGCGATGGACGAGAAGCTGCGGCGGGCCGTCGGCGTCCACCTGCTTCCCGCCGACCACCCCCGGGCCCGGTCGGTCCTGGCCGCCGCCCGCTCCGCCGCCCTCCTCGGCGACCCCCGGTTCGTCCAGGTCCTCGACGCCGTCGAGGAGAACGACCTCGTCTACGTCGTCCACGAGTGGCTGCCCGACGCCACCGAACTGACGACCGTCCTCGCCACGGGCCCGCTGGAGGCCCACGAGGCCTACCAGTTGGTCAGCCAGGTCTCCCAGGCGATGACCGCGGCCCACCGCGAGGGCCTGGCCCACCTGCGGCTCACCCCCGGCGCCATACTGCGCACCTCCACCGGCCAGTACCGGATCCGCGGTCTGGCCGTGAACGCCGCTCTGCGCGGCATCACCAGCACCTCCCCGCAACGCACGGACACCGAGGCCATCGGCGCCCTGCTCTACGCCTCATTGACCCAGCGCTGGCCGTACGAGAACGACGCGCACGGGCTGACCGGCCTCCCGAAGGGCGTGGGGTTGATCGCCCCCGACCAGGTCCGCGCCGGCGTGCACCGCGGGCTCGGCGAGCTCGCGATGCGGGCCCTGGCGAACGACGGGGCCACCGCCTCCCGGCAGGAGCCTCCGTGCACCACGCCGGAGGAGCTCGCCAAGGCCGTGGCGGCCATGCCGCGGATCCGGCCCCCGGAGCCCGCCTTCACGGCGCCGCCGGAGTACCAGCACACCACCTACCAGCAGGGCAGCTACGGGCGCACGCAGCAGGTGCGGATCCCCGTTCCGCCGCTGGCCCCGCCGCCCCCGCCGCTCCAGAGCCGCACCGGGCGGGCCATCAAGTGGGGCGTGGCCGCCCTCCTCATCACCGCCCTCGGGCTGGGCAGCTGGCAGCTCGCCGACGCCCTGATCGAGCGCAGCAGCGGCGGATCCGACAACACCGGGACCCAGCAGACCGAAGGCGACGACGCCCCCAAGAAGAAGAGCCCGGTCACGCTGCCGGTGGAGGCGGCCCAGGAGTACTACCCGGACGGCAACCCGCAGGACGCCGGTGACGTGAGCAGCAGCCACGACGGGGACTCCGGGACCTTCTGGAAGACCAAGACGTTCATAGACGGTCCGCGTCTGGCCCCGTACAAGGAGGGCGTCGGCATCGTCTACGACCTCGGGACCGAGAAGGAGGTCTCCGCGGCCTCCCTCGCGCTGCGCTACGGCGGCGACCACACCACGGCCGCCGTGTACGCCGCGGACTCCCTCTCCCCCTCGGGCACGGTCGGCGACATGAAACAGATCGCCACCGGGACCACCTCGTCGAAGAACCTGAGCATGACGGCCAAGGCCCCGGTGAAGACCCGGTACGTTCTGCTCTGGATCACCGATGTCCCCCGTTCCGCGGGGGACGGAGAGAGCGGTTCGGGCACCGGATACAAGCAGGGCATCTCCGACGTGAGATTCTCCGGCTGACCGGACGCGCAGGAGGGGGCCCGCGTTGGACCACGCACCGACCGGCGACGTCAGCGACCAGGAGCTCCTGGACCGCCACGTCGCCGGTGACCCTGATGCCTTCAACGAACTGGTCCGGCGGCACCGGGACCGGCTCTGGGCGGTGGCGCTGCGGACCCTCGGGGACCGGGAGGAGGCCGCGGACGCCGTCCAGGACGCCCTGGTCTCCGCCTACCGGGCCGCCCACGGCTTCCGCGGGCAGTCGGCCGTCACCACCTGGCTGCACCGCATCACGGTGAACGCCTGCCTGGACCGCGCCCGCAAGGCTGCCGTGCGCCGCACCTCCCCGCTGGAGGACACCGAGCGGCTGGAGCGGCTCCTGGAGCCCCACGAATCGGCCGAGGCCCCCGCCGAGCGCCAGGACCTCCACCGCGAGCTCCTGGCCGCCCTGAGGACCCTCCCCGCCGAACAGCGGGCCGCGCTGGTCCTGGTCGACATGCAGGGCTACCCGGTCGCGGAGGCCGCGCGGATCCTCGACGTCCCCACGGGCACGGTGAAGAGCCGCTGCGCACGGGGCCGGGCCAGACTCCTCCCGATGCTCACTCATCTGCGCGGTGACAGCGGGGATAACAGTGACGCGGACCGGGGAAGGAACCGGACGCAGGGGACACCCGTCCCACCAGCAGCAGAACCCAGGGACCCAGATGCTGTGAAGGGCGGAGGTGGGCGAGCGTGAGTTCCATGACCGACACGGTCCGGCACCCGGACGTCGCGGAGATCTCCGACCTGACCGAGGGATTGCTCTCCCCGGCGCGGACCACCGAGGTGCGCGACCACCTCACCGGCTGCGCCCTGTGCTCGGACGTCCGCGCCTCCCTGGAGGAGATCCGCGGGCTGCTGGGGACCCTGCCCGGGCCCCAGCGGATGCCCGGGGACATCGTGGGCCGGATCGACGCGGCCCTGGCCGCCGAGGCCCTGCTCAGCGCCACCGCGCCCGAGGACCGCGCTCCCGCCACGGACTCCGGACCGGACGCGGACGATGTTTCACGTGAAACGGCGCCCCGGCGTCAGACCGCCCGCAAGGCCCCCGACCGCCCCGCCGGCACGGCGAACGGCTCCCACGGCCCCGGGCGCACCCGCCGCCGCAGGTACTACTCCTTGCTGGGCGCCGCCGCCCTGTGCGTGGGGATCCTGGGAGGCGGGGGCCTGCTCCTCCGCCTGGTCGACGGTGGGTCGGCCGACATGAAGAAGGCCGCCACCGCCCCCGCGACCGGAACCCACCAGGAGTTCACCCAGGACGGACTGGGCACCGCGGTGCGGGACCTGCTCGGCGGGGACGCCCCCGAGGCGGGGGTGGACCGGGGTGCCAAGACCGAACCGCAGGCGGACACCTTCGGCGAAGCGAGCGTTTCGGGCCCCAAGGTCCGCTCGGCCTCTCCGAGCGAGGTGCCCACCTGCGTGACGGCCGGCACCGGCCGCACCGACTCCCTCCTCGCCTTCGAGCGGGGCACCTACCAGGGCCGGGACGCCTTCCTCCTCGTCCTCCCGCACAGCGGGGACAGCGGGCGGGCCGACGCCTATGTGGTGGACGCCTCGTGTGCGGATTCCACGGCCGGGAAGCCCGGCTCGGTGCTGCTGAAGAGCACGTACCCGCGGCCCTGAGGACGCCACGGTGCCCGGCTGCCGGTCACGGCGGCGGTCCGGGAATGCTCGCGCCGTAGGATCCGTTGGGTGGGGTGAGACCAAGCACCGGCCCCCCGGTTGTCAGCAGGCTGTCCGTAGAGACGAGGAAGTACCCGTGAGCGACGTCCGTAACGTGATCATCATCGGCTCTGGGCCGGCCGGTTACACCGCCGCCCTGTACACCGCGCGCGCCTCGCTCAAGCCCCTCGTCTTCGAGGGTGCCGTCACCGCGGGCGGTGCGCTGATGAACACCACCGAGGTGGAGAACTTCCCCGGGTTCCGTGACGGGATCATGGGCCCGGACCTCATGGACAACATGCGCGCCCAGGCCGAGCGCTTCGGTGCCGAGCTGGTTCCGGACGACGTGGTCTCCGTGGACCTCACCGGTGAGATCAAGACCGTGACCGACACCGCGGGCACCGTGCACCGCGCGAAGGCCGTGATCGTGACCACCGGTTCCCAGCACCGCAAGCTCGGACTCCCCAACGAGGACGCGCTCTCCGGCCGCGGTGTCTCCTGGTGCGCGACCTGCGACGGGTTCTTCTTCAAGGACCAGGACATCGCCGTGGTCGGCGGTGGTGACACGGCCATGGAGGAGGCGACCTTCCTGTCCCGCTTCGCCAAGTCCGTCACGATCGTGCACCGCCGCGACTCCCTGCGCGCCTCCAAGGCCATGCAGGACCGCGCCTTCGCCGACCCGAAGATCAAGTTCGCCTGGGACAGCGAGGTCGCCGAGATCCACGGTGACGCGAAGCTGTCCGGTCTGACCCTGCGCAACACCAAGACCGGCGAGACCTCCGAGCTGCCCGTCACCGGCCTGTTCATCGCCGTGGGCCACGACCCGCGGACCGAACTGTTCAAGGGCCAGCTGGAGCTCGACGACGAGGGCTACCTGAAGGTGGCCGCGCCGTCGACCCGCACCAACCGCACCGGCGTCTTCGGCGCCGGCGACGTGGTCGACCACACCTACCGCCAGGCGATCACCGCCGCGGGCACCGGCTGCTCCGCTGCTCTGGACGCCGAGCGCTTCCTCGCGGCCCTCTCGGACGCGGAGACCGCGGCCGCGGCCGTCTGAACCACCCCACCCATTCCCCCGCAGTAAGAAGGAGGCCGCTGTGGCCGGCACCCTCAAGAACGTGACCGACGCTTCGTTCGAGGAGGACGTCCTCAACAGCACCAAGCCCGTCCTCGTGGACTTCTGGGCGGCCTGGTGCGGCCCGTGCCGTCAGATCGCCCCCTCCCTGGAGGCCATCGCGGCGGAGCACGGCGACCAGATCGAGATCGTCAAGCTCAACATCGACGAGAACCCGGCCACCGCCGCGAAGTACGGGGTCATGTCCATCCCCACCCTGAACGTCTACCAGGGCGGCGAGGTCGCCAAGACCATCGTCGGTGCCAAGCCGAAGGCCGCCATCCTGCGCGACCTCTCCGACTTCATCCAGTAGGAGACCGGTCCGCAGCTCCGTTTCACGTTTCACGTGAAACGACGGACAGGAAACAGGGCCGCCCTCCGGGGCGGCCCTGTTCGCTTGGGCCCTCACAGCGGGCGGAGGGCGGGTTCCTTCTGCACGGCCCCGAGCAAACGGTCCAGGGCCAGTTCCACGTCCTCTTTCCAGGACAGGGTGGAACGCAGCTCCAGCCTCATCCGCGGGTGCACCGGATGGGGACGGACGGTCTTGAACCCGACCGAGAGCAGGTGGTCCGCCGGCAGCAGGCAGGCCGGGCCCTCCCAGCGGGCGTCCCCGAACGCCTCGACGGCACGGAAGCCGCGACGGAGCAGATCCTTGGCCACCGTCTGCACGATGACCCGCCCCAGCCCCTGCCCCTGGTAGCCAGGCAGGATCCGTGCCGTGATCAGTTGGACGGCGTCACCGGAGACCGGGCTCGTGGGGAAGGCCAGGGAACGGGGTACGTAGGCCGGCGGCGCGTAGAGGACGAAGCCCACGGGGGCGTCGTCCACGTAGACCACCCGCCCGCAGGATCCCCATTCGAGGAGGACCGCGGAGATCCAGGACTCCTTCTCCAGCTCCGCGGTACCGCCCCTTACCGCGGCTTCTCCGCTGACGGGATCGAGCTCCCAGAAAACGCAGGCCCGACAGCGCTGCGGCAGGTCCTTGAGGTTGTCGAGCGTGAGCGGTACAAGCCGACGGCCCATGATCCGAAAAAACCTCCGACGGCTCCCAGTCCCAGACCCGCGGTCACCAGTCCGGTACGACTGACCGATCGCATGGCTCCCCGCCCCCTCCACCTTCAGGTGCCGCCGAGTGGAATTGCCATACCTGACGGCATCGTAGCCACCCGCCGATTGACCCGAAACCGGGAGAAAGCAAAGGGCGGGCCGAAGCCCGCCCTCTGTCCGTCCCGCGGCCCCCTCAGGCGCCGGTGTCCTCACCCGACTGGTCCAGCACCCGGCGCTCGCCGGGGGCCAGGGTGGTCAGGATCCGCTCCAGGTCCTCCATGGAGGCGAACTCCACGGTGATCTTGCCCTTCTTCTGGCCCAGGTCCACCTTCACCCGGGTCTCGAAGCGATCGGAGAGGCGCGTCGCCAGCTCCGACAGGGCGGGGGACACCCGCGCCCCGGCCCGCGGGCCCTTGGGCTTCACCGAGCTGGACGGGCTGGAGCCCATGAGGGTGACGATCTCCTCGACGGCCCGCACCGAGAGCCCCTCGGCCACGATGCGGTGGGCCAGCCGGTCCTGCTCGGCCGTGTCCTCCACAGCCAGCAGGGCCCGGGCGTGTCCGGCGGACAGCACCCCGGCGGCCACGCGCCGCTGTACCGGCGGCGACAGCCGGAGCAGCCGGAGGGTGTTCGAGACCTGCGGCCGGGACCGGCCGATGCGATCGGCCAGCTGGTCGTGGGTGCACTTGAAGTCCCGGAGCAGCTGGTCGTAGGCGGCGGCCTCTTCCAGCGGGTTGAGCTGGGCCCGGTGCAGGTTCTCCAGGAGCGCGTCGAGGAGGAGCTTCTCGTCCTCGGTGGCCCGGATGATCGCGGGGATCCGCTCCAGTCCCGCCTCGCGGCAGGCCCGCCAGCGGCGCTCGCCCATGATCAGTTCGTAGCGTTCGGCGCCCACCCGGCGGACCACCACCGGCTGGAGGAGGCCCACCTCCCGGATGGAGGTGACGAGCTCCGCGAGGGCGTCCTCGTCGAAGACCTCGCGGGGCTGCCGCGGGTTGGGGGTGATGGAGTCCAGGGGCAGCTCGGCGAAGGTGGCACCCGGCACCTGCTCCGCGGACGGGACCCGCGGCTCCGCGCTCTCGCGCGGCGGGCTGCTCTGCGGGAGCCCCGTCACCTTCGCGGCCGCCACCCCACGGTCCGTGGTCAGCACCGGGACCGCCGCCGGCGAGGTCGATCCCCCACCGGCCACCGGAACCTTCTCCTGGGGAGCAGCGGGGATGAGCGCACCGAGCCCCCGCCCCAGACCCCTACGTCGCTCGCTCACTGAATCCCCTCCGCCATGCTGTGCGTGCTGTTCCGGTCCCCGCCCGTGTGGGCGGTCCGGGCGTCGTACTGGATGCCCACCCCGCGGTAGGCGATCTCCCGCGCCGCTTCGAGGTAGGAGAGCGAACCGCTGGAACTCGGGTCGTAGGTGAGCACCGTCTGCCCGTAGCTCGGAGCCTCGGAGATGCGGACGGACCGCGGGATGCTGGTGCGCAGGACCTCCTTGCCGAAGTGGCTGCGCACCTCCTCGGCCACCTGGGAGGCCAGGCGGGTCCGGCCGTCGTACATCGTCAGCAGGATCGTGGAGACGTGCAGGCCCGGGTTGAGGTGGGCACGGACCAGGTCCACGTTCCTGAGCAGCTGGCCCAGGCCCTCCAGGGCGTAGTACTCGCACTGGATCGGGATCAGCACCTCGGCGCCCGCCACCATGGCGTTCACCGTGAGCAGCCCCAGGGAGGGCGGGCAGTCGATGAGGATGTAGTCCAGAGGCTGCTGGTAGGCCTGGATCGCCCGCTGGAGCCTGCTCTCACGGGCCACCAGGGAGACCAGCTCGATCTCGGCGCCGGCCAGGTCGATGGTGGCCGGGGCACAGAAGAGGCCCTCGACGTCCTGGACCGGCTGCACCACCTCCATCAGGGGGCGGCTCTCGACGAGCACGTCGTAGATGGAGGGGACCTCGGCGTGGTGGTCGATGCCCAGGGCCGTGGAGGCGTTGCCCTGCGGGTCCAGGTCGATCACCAGGACGCGGGCACCGTGCAGGGCCAGGGAGGCCGCCAGGTTCACCGTGGTCGTGGTCTTGCCGACCCCGCCCTTCTGGTTGGCGACGACCATCACTCTGGTCTGCCCCGGACGGGGGAGTCGGCCACCCGATCGGCCCAGGGCGTCCACCGCCATCTGGGCGGCGCGCCCGACGGGCGGGGTGCTCTCGTCAAGCGGCGGCGACGGTGTTTCACGTGAAACATTCACGCCCGCCGACTCGGTGCGGGGGCCGGGGACCGGGTCGGCCATCGGCCCCGCGAGGTTGGCGTCGGACCGCACGGATTCACTCTCCTCGACATCAGGCTCAGGCTCGGGACAGACAGAGCCTGCCATGGCGACCGGGTCGTGAACCAGCGGGGCCCGTGCTCCTGTGGATGATTCGACCGTTGTGGACAACTCTGTGCCCCCCGCCTCCTTACGGCCGCGGGGGGACGCAGCCGCACGCCCGCGGCTGATGATTCCGTGCAGCAGTGAGCGATGTTTCACGTGAAACACGATGCACGGGAGGAGTGCTCAGTCCCCTTCGACACTCCGCAGAGCCGCCCCGCTGGGGGCGCAACGGATCAACGGCGGCGGCGGGCCCGCCCTGCTCGCGCGGCCTTGGCCCGCTTGGCCGCGAACCGTACGCCGCCGGGGCTCTCGCCCACCTCGACCCGGACCACGGTGGACAGCGGGTCGACCACGCCCTCCCCCACGTGCAGCACGGAGGTGTCCACCACGCCGAGCTTGCTCAGCGCGGCCTTCGCCGAGACCAGCTCCTCTTCGGCGGTGTCCCCCTTGAGCGCCAGCATCTCTCCGTACGGCCGCAGCAGGGGAACGCCCCAGCCGGCCAGCCGGTCCAGCGGTGCCACCGCACGGGCCGTGACCACGTGCACCGGGGGCACCTTGCCGAGCATCTCCTCGGCCCGCCCGCGAACCACGGTCACGTGGTCGAGGCCGAGGAGCTCGACGACCTCCTGGAGGAAGTTCGTCCGGCGGAGCAGGGGCTCCAGAAGGGTGATCTTCAGGTCCGGACGGACCAGTGCCAGCGGGATGCCGGGCAGGCCGGCGCCCGAACCGACGTCGCACACGGTCACGCCCTGGGGGACCACCTCGGAGAGCACCGCGCAGTTCAGCAGGTGCCGCTCCCACAGGCGCGGGACCTCACGCGGACCGATCAGTCCGCGCTTGACCCCGGCGTCCGCCAAGAGCTCCGCGTACCGGACGGCCTCGGGGAAATACTCGCCGAATACCGCCCGGGCCTCCTCGGGAGCCGGGGGAAGCTCGGCTGCTGCCTCCGTCACGGGGACCGTCCTTCCGTACCGCTGTGGGTTGTTCCGAATGCCAGGCTGACAAACATCGGCCCCGTCTGCTCTACAGACGGGGCCGACTCACTGCTCTCTCCGGTCAGGCCGGGAGCACAACGACGAAGCGCTGCGGCTCCTCGCCCTCGGACTCGCTGCGCAGGCCCGCGGCCGCGACGGCGTCGTGGACGACCTTGCGCTCGAAGGGGGTCATCGGGTCGAGCTTGACCGGCTCACCGGTGCTCTTGGCCTCGTCCGCGGCCTTGGCGCCGATGGCCGCCAGCTCCTCGCGCTTCTGCGCCCGGTAGCCCGCGATGTCCAGCATCAGACGGCTGCGGTCGCCGGTCTCCCGGTGCACGGCCAGGCGCGTCAGCTCCTGGAGCGCTTCGAGGACCTCACCGTCGCGACCCACGAGCTTCTGCAGCTCACGGGTGGCGGAGTCACTGACGATCGAGACCGAGGCGCGGTCCGCCTCGACATCCATGTCGATGTCGCCGTCGAGGTCGGTGATGTCCAGCAGACCTTCGAGGTAGTCGGCCGCGATCTCACCCTCCTGCTCAAGGCGGGTGAGGGTGTCGCCACCCTCGGCGGCGGCGGAGATGGTGCCTTCCGTCACGGGATGGGCTCCTTCTTACTTCTTGGGCTTCGGGGGGTTCTGGCGCTGCGACTTCGACTGCCGCTTCGGCTGCTGCCGCTTCGCGGCGCCACCGCTGGCGGCGTCGGAGTCGGCGGTGGCTTCGGTGCTGACGATCACGCTGCCGTCGCTCTGCGCGGCCAGACCCTGCTTGGTCAGGCCGGTCACGAAGCGGCGCTCGTTGTCGTTGCGGTCCGGGCCCTTGGCCACGATCGCGGCGACCACGTTCTTCCGCCGACGGCCCTTGACCTCGTGGTGCGAGGTCACGTGCTTGAGCAGGCGCGTCAGGTACTGGTCCTGGGCCTTGGAGCCCGGGGTGGGGTTCTGGTTGATCACGTACATCTGCTGGCCCATGGTCCACACGTTGGTGGTCAGCCAGTAGACGAGGACACCGACGGGGAAGTTGATGCCCATCACGGCGAAGATCACCGGGAAGATGTACATGAGCATCTTCTGCTGCTGCATGAAGGGCGTCTTGACCGTGAGGTCGACGTTCTTCGCCATCAGCTGCTTCTGCGTGTAGAACTGCGACAGCGACATCAGGATGATCATGATCGCCGTGACGACCCGGACGTCCCAGATGGAAGCGTCGAGCGCCGCGACCTTTTCGGCGCTGTCGGTGAACTTCGCCGCCAGCGGGGCACCGAAGATGTGGGCCTGACGGGCGCTCGCCAGGAGCGGCCCGTCGATGAAGCCGATCTCCTTGCCGTTGGCGATGCTCGCGAGCACGTGGTAGAGCGCGAAGAAGAACGGGGACTGCGCCAGGATGGGAAGGCACGAGGAGAGCGGGTTGGTACCCGTCTCCTTGTACAGCTTCATCATCTCTTCGGACTGGCGCTGCTTGTCGTTCTTGTAGCGCTCCTGGATCGCCTTCATCTTCGGCTGGAGCGCCTGCATGCCGCGCGTGGCCTTGATCTGCTTGACGAAGAGCGGGATCAGGCAGATGCGGATGAGGACCACGAGGGACACGATGGACAGGCCCCAGGCCCATCCGCTGTCTGCGCCGAACAGCGCCCCGTACACCTTGTGGAACTGGACGATGATCCACGAGACAGGCGTGGTGATAAAGCTGAACAGACTGGCAATCGTGTCCACTAATCAGGCTCCTTGAGCATTGCGAGGTCTACGCAACGCACTGCGCAGTTGTTCGTGCCAACGCGGGCGTTTACGAGGTGGGACGTGATCGACACCGCCCGGGGACCACGGATTGCACCGCAGGATCCGCCAGGCGGTGAGGGCCGTCCCCTTCACCGCACCATGCCGGTCGATGGCCGTGTACCCGTAGTGCGAGCACGAGGGGTAGTAGCGGCACACCGGCCCGAGCAGCGGACTGATCGTCCACTGGTACAGCTTGATCAAAGCGAGCAGCGGGTACTTCATCGAGCCACGCCTCCCAGCAGCCGCTCGAAGGCGGCATCCAGGTCCCGGGCCAGCTGACCGTGATCGGCTTCGCCCGCACCGGGCAGCGCCCGCACCACGACCAGGCTACCGGGGGGCAGCTGGGCGAGCCGCTCGCGGACCAGGTGCCGCAGGAGGCGCTTCACCCGCGTGCGGACGACGGCGCCACCGACGGCCTTGCTGACGACGAAACCCGCACGCGTCGGGGGAGCAGAGTCCCCCGGCCCGTGCGGGTCCGTTGCACCGCTGGTACGGAGATGAACGACGAGGAGCGGGCGGCCTGCCCGGCGACCCCGTCGTACCGCGGCCGCGAAGTCCTCACGCCGCCTCAGCCGATTATCGGAAGGCAGCACGACGTCGTGACCTGCGCGTTGTTACGCGGACAGCTCGGTGCGACCCTTGGCACGGCGGTTCGCGAGGATCGCGCGGCCGGCACGGGTACGCATACGCAGACGGAAACCGTGGGTCTTGGCACGACGACGGTTGTTCGGCTGGAAGGTGCGCTTGCTCACTCGGGGGCTCCAGAAAATGAATCGTTGTGGCGGTACATCGCCTGGCTGTCACCGTGCGCCCACGAAGGAAACTCGCGATTCGCCCGAGTGGCACCGCTCAACATCACGTTGCGTGATCTTCGCCCATCGGTAGGCAGGCGGCAGCAGCCATCGACAACTCGACCTCGTTACGGTACGCGGCACGGCGCGTCGCGGTCAAACCGAGCAGGGGGCACCCCCTGCTGTACACAGCCTGTGGACAACAACTTGTACCGCAGCGGTCACGCTGACTACCTTGGTTTGACCCCGCATTTTTGTCCCGACCGTCCCGAAGAACCACACATCCGTGGGACCTGTGAGAGAGCGTGCTCTGTGGCTGACGTACCTGCCGATCTTGCCGCAGTGTGGCCGCGAGTGCTCGAGCAGCTTCTCGGGGACGGCGCCCAGGGCGTCGAGCCCAAGGACCAGCAGTGGGTGGAGCGCTGCCAGCCGCTGGCGCTGGTGGCGGACACGGCCCTGCTGGCGGTGCCGAACGAATACGGCAAGCAGGTCCTGGAGGGCCGGCTGGCCCCCTTGATCAGCGAGACACTGACCCGCGAGTGCGGCCGCCCCATCCGGATCGCGATCACCGTCGACGATTCCGTGGGCGAGCCGGCCCCGCCCGCGGAGCGGCCCCGCTACGAGAGCCAGGACCGTCGGGACGGCGGGTACGAGTCCTACGGCGGCTACGGCCAGCGCTCCGGCGAGGAGCAGCTCCCGTCCGTCCGCCCGGTCTACCCCGAGTACCAGCAGCCCCGCCCGGAGCCGGGGGCCTGGCCGCGTTCCGCCCCGCAGGAGGAGTACGGCGGCTGGCAGCAGCAGCGGCTCGGCGGTTTCCCCGAGCGGGATCCGTACGCCTCCCCTTCCTCCCAGCACGGCTACGGGGCTCCGAAGTCCGAGCAGGGCGGGTACGAGCAGCAGTCCTACGAGCCGTACTCCTACGAGCCCAAGCCGTACGAGCAGCAGCGGCCCGAGCGCTCCGAGGGTCCGGCGGACCGGGGGCGTCCCGGCGGCGCCGTCGGCGGGCCCTCCGCGGCACCGCCGCCCGCCTCCTCCGGTTCCTCCTCGGGTCCGGTGGAGCCCACGGCCCGGCTGAACCCCAAGTACCTCTTCGACACCTTCGTCATCGGCGCCTCCAACCGCTTCGCCCACGCGGCCGCGGTGGCGGTGGCCGAGGCCCCGGCGAAGGCGTACAACCCCCTCTTCATCTACGGGGAGTCGGGGCTGGGGAAGACCCACCTGCTGCACGCGATCGGGCACTACGCGCGCAGCCTCTACCCGGGGACCCGGGTGCGGTACGTGAGCTCGGAGGAGTTCACGAACGAGTTCATCAACTCCATCCGCGACGGCAAGGGCGACGCCTTCCGGAAGCGGTACCGCGAGATGGACATCCTGCTGGTCGACGACATCCAGTTCCTCGCGAGCAAGGAGTCGACGCAGGAGGAGTTCTTCCACACCTTCAACACCCTGCACAACGCGAACAAGCAGATCGTGCTGTCCTCCGACCGGCCGCCCAAGCAGCTGGTGACCCTGGAGGACCGGCTGCGGAACCGCTTCGAGTGGGGCCTGATCACCGACGTGCAGCCGCCCGAGCTGGAGACGCGGATCGCGATCCTGCGCAAGAAGGCGGTGCAGGAACAGCTCAACGCCCCGCCGGAGGTACTGGAGTTCATCGCCTCCCGGATCTCGCGCAACATCCGCGAGCTGGAGGGCGCGCTGATCCGGGTCACCGCCTTCGCGAGCCTGAACCGGCAGCCGGTGGACCTCGGGCTGACCGAGGACGTGCTGAAGAACCTGATCCCCGGGGGCGAGGACAGCGCGCCGGAGATCACGGCGGGGGCCATCATGGCCGCCACCGCGGACTACTTCGGGCTGACCGTGGACGACCTGTGCGGTTCCTCGCGCAGTCGGGTGCTGGTGACGGCCCGGCAGATCGCGATGTACCTGTGCCGGGAGCTGACGGACCTGTCGCTGCCGAAGATCGGGGCCCAGTTCGGCGGTCGCGACCACACCACGGTGATGCACGCGGACCGCAAGATCAGGGCCCTGATGGCGGAGCGGCGCTCCATCTACAACCAGGTCACGGAGCTCACCAACCGCATCAAGAACGGCTGACGGCCGCGGCCTCGGGCCGCGAGGAGCCGTCGTCGGGACGAGGCGAAGGGCGCCCCGGGGGAAGCACTCCCGGGGCGCCCTTCGCGTTGTCAGGGCGGTGTGCGGCGATCGGCTCGGGCCCCGCAGAGGGGCCCGGCGGAAACTCCTCGGGGCCCTTCGGAGATCCGTCGGAGGCCCCGCGGAGGCCCGTCCGAAGGCCCACCGGGGCCTCATCGGGGACCCCTCGGGGGCCGCGCACGGCTCCGGACGGTGGGTCAGGAGCCGTGGACGCACGAGCGGTCCGTTCGAATAGTGAGGTGGTTACGTATGTTCTCCACAGATCACCCGACTTTTTGCCGTCCACACCCTGGGGACTCCCGCGACTACCCACAATCCATCCACAGGCCGGGCTGTTGAGGGAGTATCAGCCCAGGTCAACCGCCTGTGAATTTGTGGGCGCCGGAGATCCACAGCCTGTGGACAAAGATTCTGTCCACAGGCTCGCCCACAGCGTTGTCCACCGGCAGCCCACAGGATGCGGCTCCTTGTGCACAGCTTCGGGCCGCTTACCCACATCGTTGTCCACTGTTCGGCAACATCAGGTTCACCTTCACCGCCCCGAGTGAAAGGCGTCACACCAAGGTGGACGGTTGGCCTGTGGGCAAGCCGGGTAAAGCTGGGGACGCAGCTGTGGACTACTCGGCCTCTCCTGGGGACGGGGTGTGCAGAACTTTCCGTTCTCCACAAGGAACCTCGGTTGTCCACCGGTGCCACCCACAGGGGTTGGGGACAAAATCTGGGCACTGACCTGCGAAAACGGGGTTATCCACGGTTTCCACAGGCCCTACTACTACCCCCATAGACAGTTAGGCCGGAATCCGTTTTGAAGCGGGTCCTGTGTACAACTCGCCTCTCGGCCTCCCCGACGACTCGGGCCCGATTTGACGGCCGGCAGCACCGAGTGTCGGCGCCGTACGTCAGACTGGTCTCCGGCATTCAGCCGACGAGGTAGGCCGGCAGGGCGAGCGAGCAACAGCAGGAGGCGGTTCCGGTGAAGATCCGGGTGGAGCGCGACGTACTGGCGGAGGCGGTGGCGTGGACGGCCCGCAGCCTCCCGGCACGGCCGCCGGTCCCCGTTCTCGCAGGCCTTCTCCTGAAGGCGGAGGAGGGCTCACTGAGCCTCTCCGGCTTCGACTACGAGGTCTCCGCCCGCGTCTCGGTCGAAGCCGACGTCGAGGAGGACGGCACCGTCCTCGTCTCCGGCCGGCTGCTCGCCGACATCTGCCGCGCCCTCCCCAACCGGCCGGTCGAGATTTCCACAGACGGTGTACGGGCGACCGTCGTCTGCGGCTCCTCCCGGTTCACCCTCCACACGCTGCCTGTGGAGGAGTACCCCTCGCTGCCGCAGATGCCGACCGCCACGGGCACCGTTCCCGGTGAGGTCTTCGCCTCCGCCGCCCAGCAGGTGGCCATCGCCGCCGGCCGCGACGACACCCTCCCGGTGCTGACCGGCGTCCGCATCGAGATCGAGGGCGACCGCGTCACCCTGGCCTCCACCGACCGCTACCGCTTCGCCGTCCGCGAGTTCCTGTGGAAGCCGGAGAACCCGGAAGCCTCCGCCGTGGCCCTGGTGCCCGCCAAGACGCTCCTGGACACCGCCAAGTCCCTCACCAGCGGCGACACGGTCACGCTGGCGCTGTCGGGCTCCGGTGCCGGTGAGGGCCTCATCGGCTTCGAGGGCGCGGGCCGCCGCACCACCACGCGGCTGCTGGAGGGCGACCTCCCCAAGTACCGCACCCTCTTCCCGACCGAGTTCAACTCGGTCGCGGTGATCGAGACCGCCCCCTTCGTGGAGGCCGTCAAGCGCGTGGCCCTCGTCGCCGAGCGCAACACCCCGGTGCGGCTGAGCTTCGAGCAGGGCGTCCTCATCCTGGAGGCCGGTTCCAGCGACGACGCACAGGCTGTGGAGCGCGTGGACGCCAAGCTGGAGGGCGACGACATCTCGATCGCCTTCAACCCCACCTTCCTGCTCGACGGCCTCAGCGCCATCGACTCCCCGGTGGCCCAGCTCTCCTTCACCACCTCCACCAAGCCCGCGCTGCTCAGCGGCCGCCCGGCCGTCGACGCCGAGGCCGACGAGGCGTACAAGTACCTGATCATGCCGGTGCGCCTCTCCGGCTGACGCACCCCGGTCAGCCCCGTCGCCGGTTTTCCACCGGCAGTACGTCTTCGCAGGTCAGGCCCGGTTCCGCGGAAAAGCGGGACCGGGCCTCGCGACTCCCGTGGGGCCCGTCCGGCGGGCCCGGCGTAGGCTCGGATCCGAGTGGGGCGCCTGACTGGATCAGGCCACACCCGGCATATCAGGCCACAACGTTTAAGGAACCAACTGATGGAGCTCGGTCTCGTCGGCCTCGGCAAGATGGGCGGCAACATGCGCGAGCGCATCCGCCGCGCAGGCCACACCGTCATCGGATACGACCGCAACCCCGACCTCGCGGATGTCCACAGCCTGCGCGAGCTTGTGGACGGGCTCCAGGCTCCGCGCGTCGTGTGGGTCATGGTCCCGGCCGGCGCCGCCACCCAGTCCACCGTCGACGAGCTCGCCGAGCTGCTCTCCCCCGGTGACATCGTGGTCGACGGCGGGAACTCCCGCTGGACCGACGACGAGAAGCACGCCGAGGAACTGGCCGCCAAGGGCATCGGCTTCGTGGACTGCGGGGTCTCCGGCGGCGTCTGGGGCCTGGAGAACGGCTACGCCCTGATGTACGGCGGCGACAAGGAGCACGTCGCTGCCGTCCAGCCGATCTTCGACGCCCTCAAGCCCGAAGGCGACTTCGGCTCCGTACACGCCGGCAAGGTCGGCGCGGGCCACTTCGCGAAGATGGTCCACAACGGCATCGAGTACGCCATGATGCAGGCGTACGCCGAGGGCTGGGAACTGCTGGAGAAGGTGGACTCCGTCACCGACGTCCGCGAGGTCTTCCGGTCCTGGCAGGAAGGCACGGTCATCCGTTCCTGGCTGCTGGACCTGGCGGTCAACGCCCTCGACGAGGACGAACACCTGGACCGGCTGCGCGGCTTCGCGCAGGACTCGGGCGAGGGCCGCTGGACCGTCGAGGCCGCGATCGACAACGCGGTCCCGCTGCCGGCGATCACCGCCTCGCTCTTCGCCCGCTTCGCCTCCCGTCAGGAGGACTCCCCGCAGATGAAGATGATCGCCGCGCTGCGCAACCAGTTCGGTGGCCACGCGGTCGAGAAGAAGTAGCGGAACAGCACCGAAGGTCCCCGCGGCGTCCCCAGGACCCCGCGGGGGCGGCTTCCATTCTCCCGCCGGACCAGGCGGCGGAACCGAAGCGGAACGAAAAGGCAGCCGGGGGAGGTCGGCACCACATGCACGTCACGCATCTGTCGCTGGCCGACTTCCGCTCCTACGCCCGGGCCGAGGTCCCCCTCGAACCGGGCGTCACCGCATTCGTGGGCCACAACGGCCAGGGCAAGACCAACCTGGTCGAGGCCGTCGGCTACCTGGCGAGCCTGGGCAGCCACCGGGTCTCCTCGGACGCCCCGCTGGTACGGATGGGCGCCGACCGCGCCGTGATCCGGGCGGCCGTCACCCAGGGCGAGCGCAGCCAGCTGGTGGAGCTGGAGCTCAACCCCGGCCGCGCCAACCGCGCCCGGGTCAACCGCTCCTCCCAGGTCAGGCCGCGGGACGTGCTGGGGATCGTTCGCACCGTCCTGTTCGCGCCCGAGGACCTGGCCCTGATCAAGGGCGACCCGGGCGAGCGCCGCCGCTTCCTCGACGAACTGATCACCGCCCGCTCCCCGCGGATGGCGGGGGTCCGCTCCGACTACGAGCGCGTGCTGAAGCAGCGGAACACCCTGCTGAAGTCGGCGGCGATGGCCCGCCGGCACGGCGGCCGCTCGATGGACCTCTCCACCCTCGACGTCTGGGACCAGCACCTCGCCCGCGCCGGAGCCGAGCTGCTGGCCCAGCGGCTCGACCTCATCGCCACCCTCCAGCCGCTGGCCGACAAGGCGTACGAGCAGCTGGCCCCGGGCGGCGGCCCCCTCGGCCTCGCCTACCGCAGCTCGGCGGGCGACGCCCTCGACCCCGCTGTCCACAGCTCCCGGGACGAGCTGTGCACGGCGTTGCTCACCGCGCTCGGCGAGGCCCGCAAGCAGGAGATCGAGCGCGGGGTGACGCTGGTGGGACCGCACCGCGACGAGCTGCTGCTGCGCCTGGGCGACCTGCCGGCGAAGGGGTACGCCAGCCACGGCGAGTCCTGGTCGTACGCGCTCGCGCTCCGACTGGCCTCCTACGACCTGCTGCGCTCCGAGGGGGCCGAGCCCGTGCTCGTCCTCGACGACGTCTTCGCCGAGCTCGACGCGCGCCGCCGGGAACGGCTGGCCGAGATGGTGGCCCCGGGCGAGCAGGTCCTGGTGACGGCGGCGGTGGACGACGACGTGCCGGACATCCTGACCGGGGCGCGGTACGCGGTCTCCGGCGGGGCGGTGACGCCGCTGTGAGCGGCGCCGACCGGTCCGCGGCGCCGGGAGCCGAGGAGCCGGGCGGGGTCCGCCGGGTGCCCGAGGCCACCGGGGTGGACCTGGCGCGGCAGGCGCTGGCGGCGGCGAAGGAGGCGGCCCGGGCGCGCGGCGCCGCGGTCAACGACCGCAAGCGGGCCCGGCAGGGCGGGCTGCGGTCCGGGGCCCGGGCGGACGGCCGGGATCCGATGCGGCTGGGCGCGGCCCTGGAGCGGATGCGGACCGAGCACGGCTGGGAGCAGCCGATGGCGGTGGCCGGGGTGATGCAGCGCTGGGACGAGATCGTGGGCCCGGAGGTGGCGGGGCACTGCCGGCCGGAGGCGTACGACGCGGATCCGGAGAAGCGGGAGCTGGTGGTCCGTTGTGATTCCTCGGCGTGGATGGTGCAGCTGAGGCACCTGACCCCGCACCTGGTGGCGCTGCTGAACAAGGAGCTGGGGCAGGGGACGGTCCGTTTCATCAAGGTGCTGCCGCCCGCGGGGAGCGGTCGCCGGTACGGCCCGCTGCGGGCTCCGGGGAGCACCGGGCCCGGGGATACGTACGGGTGAACGGGTCCCTCCGACGGCCCTGAGCGGTGTGGTGTCCCGCACGGTAGTCGGAGGTTGACAGCCCGAAGGCCTGGATGCCGTCGTGAGCCTCCTGGGGCCCCTTCCCGAATATGGGGAGTCGGGAGCCGAGGGTTCAGGGCGGCACATGCGGACTCAGGTACCCGCAAACCCCCATTCATGTCGGTGGTACCGGTAGACTGGAGGAGAATCCCGCCCCTTGGCGGATTCGCCGCTAACACAAAGCTGACAACGCAGAACGACGCAGCCGCTCCTGCTTGCATGCCTGCTGGCCCGGAGTACGGCCTGTGCTGTGCCAGAAAGGGCGCTTCGTGGCCGATTCCGGCAACCCCAACGAGAGCAATCAGTACACCGGCAGCAACATCCAGGTCCTGGAGGGCCTGGACGCGGTCCGCAAGCGGCCCGGCATGTACATCGGCTCGACCGGCGAGCGGGGCCTGCACCACCTCGTGTACGAGGTGGTCGACAACTCCGTCGACGAGGCGCTGGCCGGGCACGCCGACACCATCGACGTCACGATCCTCGCCGACGGCGGGGTGCGCGTGGTCGACAACGGCCGCGGCATCCCGGTCGACATCGTTCCCTCGGAGGGCAAGCCGGCCGTCGAGGTCGTCCTGACGGTGCTGCACGCGGGCGGCAAGTTCGGGGGCGGCGGGTACGCCGTCTCCGGCGGTCTGCACGGCGTCGGCGTGTCCGTGGTGAACGCCCTCTCGACCAAGGTCTCGGTCGAGGTGAAGCGGGACGGCTACCGCTGGAGCCAGGACTACAAGCTCGGTGCCCCCACCGCGGCGCTCGCGCGCAACGAGGAGACGACGGACACGGGCACCTCGGTGACCTTCTGGGCCGACGGGGACATCTTCGAGACCACCGAGTACTCCTTCGAGACGCTGTCGCGGCGCTTCCAGGAGATGGCCTTCCTGAACAAGGGCCTGACCCTGTCGCTGACCGACGAGCGCGAGTCGGCGAAGGCCACGGTGGGCGCGGACTCCGCGGAGGAGGCCGACGACAACCAGGCGCGGACGGTGAAGTACCACTACGAGGGCGGCATCGTCGACTTCGTGAAGTACCTCAACTCGCGCAAGGGCGAGCTGATCCACCCGACCGTGATCGACGTGGAGGCCGAGGACAAGGAGCGCATGCTCTCGGTCGAGATCGCGATGCAGTGGAACTCGCAGTACACCGAGGGGGTGTACTCCTTCGCGAACACGATCCACACGCACGAGGGCGGCACCCACGAGGAGGGCTTCCGGGCGGCGCTGACCTCGCTGGTCAACAAGTACGCGCGGGACAAGAAGCTGCTCCGCGAGAAGGACGACAACCTGACGGGTGACGACATCCGTGAGGGTCTGACGGCGATCATCTCGGTGAAGCTGGGCGAGCCGCAGTTCGAGGGCCAGACGAA